>DASQDS010000422.1:0-11567 GCA_035634075.1 Pilimelia sp.
GGGCGACCGGGTGCGGCGCGGCGGCGGCGAGCACCGCCGCCGCCTGCCGGGCGACCGCCGCCAGCGTGGCGGCGGTGCCCCAGCGGGCCGCCGGGTCCTTGGCCATCGACCGTTCGACGATGGCGCGGACGGGCGGCGGGATGTCCGCCGGCAGCGGCCGGGGCACCTCGCGCACGTGCTTCATCGCGATCTCCAGCGGGTTGTCCCCTTCGAACGGGCGGTGGCCGGACAGGCACTGGTACGCCACCACGCCCAACGCGTACACGTCCGAGGCGGGTGTGGCGGTTGCCCCGGACGCCTGTTCGGGGGATATGTATGAGGCTGTCCCGAGCACCGAGCCGGCCGCCGTGAGCTGTCCCGCCATCGCCGAGCGGGCGATCCCGAAATCCGTCAGCACCAGTGTGCCGTTCGGCCGGACCAGCAGGTTGCCCGGCTTGACGTCGCGGTGCACGATGCCCTTCTCGTGCGCGGCGTGCAACGCGTCGGCGGCCTGCGCGAGCAGGGCCATCGTCCGGGCGGGGGTGAGCCGCCGCACCCGGTTGAGCGTTCGCGACAGGGCGTCGCCCTCCACGTACTCCATCACCAGGAAGGCGACCTGGTCGTCGCTGCCGTAGTCGTACACGTCCACCACGCCCGGGTGGTTGATGGTGGCCATCGTCCGGGCCTCGCCGCGGAAGCGCTCCGCGAACCCCGGCTCCTCCAGCAGCGCCGGGAGCAGGATCTTCACGGCGACCGTCCGGCCGAGCACCTCGTCGGTGCCGCGCCAGACGTCGCCCATCCCCCCACCGGCGATGCGCTCGTCCAGGCGGTACCGGTTGCCGAGGAGCACACCGGGGCTGAGCATCTCAGTCGCCCCCGCCGCGGGACTGCCCGATGACCGCGCGCATGACCTGCCCGGCGATGCGGGCGGCCTCCCGGCTGCCGCCCTGCCCCGCGTGCTCCAGGACGACGGCGACCGCCGAGACCGGCGTGCCGTCCGGGGCGAGGGCGAAGCCGATGAACCAGCCGTGGTCCTCCTCACCCACCCCGGCCTGCGCCGTCCCGGTCTTGCCGCCCACCCGGTGGCCGCGGATGCCGGCGGACTCCCCGGTGCCGCTCTCCACCACCGCGACCATCATGTCCTGCAGGTCGCGGGCCACCCCCTCCTCGACCGGGCGGCGCAACTCCTCCGGCCGGGCGCTGTAGAGCGAGCGCCGGTCGGGCCCGAGCAGCTGCTGGACCAGGTACGGGCGCATCTGGGCGCCGCCGTTCGCCACGGTCGCGGCTATCAGCGCCCCCTGCATGGGGGTCATCTTCACGTCGCGCTGGCCGATCGCCGACTGGGCGACCTGCGCCGGGTCGACCTGGCCGTCGGGCCGGCTCATCGTGCCCGTCCGGCTCGGCGCCACGGCGATGCCGCCGCCGTCGATCCGCCCGCAGACCAGCTTCTCGTCCTCGAAGCCGAAGTCCCGCGCCTTCGCCTTCAACACCTCTGCGCCCAGCCTGACCCCGAGTTTGGCGAAGCCGGTGTTGCAGGACTCCCGCACCGCCTCCCGGAGGGTGACCTGGTCCTCCGGGCAGATGCTCGGGGCCGCGTTGGTGATGACCTGGCCGGTCTGCGGCGGCGTGTACGCGCGGCCGGCCGGGATGGCGGTCTGCGGGGTGTAGCCGTTCTCCAGCGCGGCCGCCGCGTCGATCACCTTGAACGTGGAGCCGGGCGGCAGCGTCTCGGCCAGCGCGCGGTTCTTCAGCGGGCCGTTGGGCGCCTTCTCCAGCCGCTTGTACGCCGCGGCGGCGGCGTCCCGGTCGTGGCTGACCAGCTCGTTCGGGTCGAAGGTCGGCATCGACACCAGCGCCTGCACCCCGCCGGAGCGCGGGTCCAAGGCCACCACCGCCCCCCGCTTCGCCCCCACGCGGTTGCGGGAGAGCTGGGTGGCGGCCGTCCGCTGCGCCGCCAACGACAGCGACAGCCGCACGTTGCCGCCGCTGATCCGGTCCCCGGTGAACTTCTCCTTCAGCCGGTCGGCGAAGAACTGGTCGCTCGTGCCGGCCAGGAACTCGTCCTCGCTGCGTTCGATGTTGCTGGCCTGCAGGTTGACGGGCTTGTATCCGACGACGTGCGCGTACAGGCCCTTGTCGGGGTACTGCCGCAGGTACTTCAGCTCCCCGTCGGTCTCCTGGCTGCGCGCCAGGGCCCGGCCCTGCGCCTCGACGACCCCCCGCGCCCGCTCGTACTCGGCCACCTGGACGCGCCCGTTGTACGGGCTCGTGCGGTAGGAGTCCGCCTTGTACGCCTGGACGAAGTTGAGGTTGACGAACAGCATGCCGAAGAGGACGAGCACCACGATGCCGACGCGGCGCAGGGGCGAATTCATCGCGGGATCACCTCCGTGGCGGCGCCGTGCAGCTGGATCGGGGCGGGCGACCCACCGCCCCCCGCGGGCACGGACGAGGCGCTGGCGGACGCCGGGCGCCGCGCGGCGTCCGAGATCCGCAGCAGCGTCGCGATGAGCAGCCAGTTGGCCACCAGCGACGATCCGCCGGCGGACAGGAACGGCGTGGTCTGCCCGGTCAGCGGGATCAGCCGGGTGACGCCACCGATGATGACGAACACCTGCAACGCCAGCGTGAACGCGAGGCCGCCGGCGAGCAGCTTGCCGAAGGAGTCCCGGACGGCGAGCGCCGCGCGCAGCCCGCGCTCCGCGATCATCAGGTAGACGATCAGCAGGGCGGAGAGCCCGAACAGCCCGAGCTCCTCACCCAGCCCGGCGAAGATGAAGTCGTTGTGCACCTCTTCGATGAGCATGGGCTGCCCCCCGCCCGGCCCGGCCCCGAAGAGCCCGCCCGTGCCCAGGCCCAGCAGCGACTGGGTGAGCTGCCAGCCGCTGTCGTACGGGTCGGCGAACGGGTCCAGCCACGTCTCCACCCGGGTCTTGAAGGTGAGGAACGGCCCACCGACGCTCACCCCGAGCGTGTACGCCGCGAAGGCGCCGCCGAAGAACAGCAGCAGACCGATGATCAGCCAGCTCACGCGTTCGGTGGCGATGTAGAGCGTCACGACGAACATCCCGAAGTACAGCAGCGACGTGCCCAGATCCTTCTCGAAGACCAGGACCAGGAGGCTGAGCAGCCAGACGACGACCACCGGGCCGAGGTCGCGGCCCCGCGGGAAGTCCACGCCGAGCAAGCGCCGGCTGGCCAGCGACAGCACCTCGCGCTTGCGGACGAGGTAGTACGCGAAGAACGCCAGCAGAGCCAGCTTGGCGAACTCGCCGGGCTGGATCGAGAAGCCCGGGAACTTGATCCACAGCTTGGCGCCGTTGATCTCGGAGAACCGACTCGGCAGCACCGCCGGGATCATCACCAGGACGATGCCCGCGAGGCCCAGCGTGTAGGCGTACCGGGAGACCGAGCGGTGGTCCCGCACGACGACGAGCAGCGTGGCCGCGCCGATCACCGCGATCAGCGTCCAGGCGAGCTGGCGGCCGCCGGTGCCGGAGAAGATCGGAAAGCCGATGCGCTGCGCCGGCTCCAGCTCCGCCAGGTCCAGCCGGCGCAAGAAGCCCACCCCGAGCCCGTTGAGCAGCGCCACCCCGGGGATGAGCACCGGGTCGGCGTACGGCGCGATGAGGCGCACGACCAGGTGCAGGCCCACGAAGACCACGGTCAGCGTGGCGGCCGGCACCCAGAAGCGCGGCGTGATCGTCTCCAGCACGTGCGCCTCGACGGCCGCCGAGTACGCCGCCACGAGTGCCATCGCGAGCAGCAGCAGGGCCAGCTCGGCGTTGCGCCGGGCGCCCTGGTTGCGCACGCGGGGCAGCTCGCCCGTGCTGGCGGGCGTAGGCACCGGTACGGCTGGGGCGGTCACAGCGGCATCCCTGGGTTCCGTCGAGCGGGCCGTGTGGTGCGGCGCAGAGGCTGGATACGGCTCACGGGCTTAATTCGGGTCAAAGCATTCCGGCTCATCGATGATCGGGTCGGGATCCCCGGTCAGCAACGGGTCGATCGGCTCCGTCGTGGCGGGCGCCGCTCCACCGCTGCCGCCGGAGACTGCCGGCGTCGGGCCGACCGTCCCGCGTGGCGTCGCACCGGCCGACCCGACACCGCTCACCGGCGTGGTCGGCCGCACCGTCGGCCCGGCGGACGGACTCGGCGGGCACCGTGGCTTCAGGTTGGGGTTGTCGGGGTCGGCGCTGAGCAACTCCTGCAGCGTACGCTCCGCGTCCGTCTCGTTGTCCGCCTCGATCCCCTGCTTGACCCGCTCCTGCGCGACGGAGGTGAGCTCGTCGAGCCGCCGGTCCGAGGTCTGGTGGACCTTGGCGAGGTCGAGCCCGGCGATCTGCCCCGGCACGCCCTGGAACACCGCCAGCCGGCCGCTGTCCGTGGCGCCCACGAAGTAGTGCCGCTGGGTGTACCACCAGCCGCCGTACAGGCCGCCGCCGAGCAGGCCGAGCAGGAGCAGCAGGAGCAGTGCGGACCGCAGCGGGCGCCGGTGGGGGCGGTCCGGGTCGTCCCGGCCGGTCGGGCCGGTGGCGTCCGCCGGGTCCGGCGCCGAGGGACGGGGGGCGGCGAGCGCCGAGGCCCGGGCGGCCGGCGTCGAGTCGTCCGCCGCGGTGGCCATGCCCCTGTCCCGCGCCGCCGCGCCGCCCACGATCGGCGCGGACTCCACGATGTCCTCGTCGGTGGCGTCGGCCACCACGACCGTGATGTTGTCGGGGCCGCCACCGCGCAGCGCCAGCGCCACGAGCCGCTCCACGCACTGCTGCGGGTCCACGTACTCGCGCAGCGTCTCCGCGATCGTCTCCGCGCTCACCACGCCCGAGAGGCCGTCACTGCAGATCAGGTAGCGGTCGCCGGCGCGGACCGGCCGCACCGAGTACTCCGGCTCGATGTCGCGGCCGTCCAGCGCCCGCGTCAGCAGGGAGCGCTGGGGGTGGCTGCTGGCCTCCTCCGCGCTGATCCGGCCCTCGTCCACCAGCATCTGGACGTAGGTGTCGTCCTTGGTGATCTGGGCGAACTCGCCGTCGCGGAGCAGGTAGGCGCGCGAGTCCCCGACGTGCACCATGCCGATCTTGCTGCCGGAGAACAGCGTCGCGGTGAGGGTGGTGCCCATCCCCTCCAGGCTGGGGTTGGCGTCGACCGTGTCGCGCAGCTGCTGGTTGGCCGCGTCGACCGCCCCGCGGAGGGCGTCGACCAGGGCGTCGCCGGGCACGTCCTCGTCGAGCGGCGCCATCGCGCCGATGACGATGTTGCTGGCGACGTCGCCGGCGGCCATGCCGCCCATGCCGTCGGCCACGGCGAGCAGCCGCGGGCCGGCGTAGACGGAATCCTGGTTACCGTCCCGGATCAGGCCGCGGTCGCTGCGAGCCGCGTAGCGCAAGGTGAGGGTCATGGCCGTAACTCGAGAGCCGTGCGGCCGATCCGGATCGGCACGCCGAGGGGAACGGGGGTGGGCCCGCTGACCTTAGCGCGGTCGAGGTACGTGCCGTTGGTCGAGCCCAGGTCCTCGATGAACCACTGCCCGGACCGCGGCACGAGGCGGGCGTGCCGCGCCGAGGCGTAGTCGTCGGTGATGACCAGCGTCGAATCCTCCGCCCGACCGATGGTGATCTGTGCCTCCCCGAGGGTGATGCGGGTGCCCGCGAGTTGGCCGGCCGTGACGACCAACTGGTGCGCGGCGCGGCCGCGCTTGACCTTCGCCGGCCGTCCGGGCGCGGCGGCCGGGCCGACCCCACGGGGGGCGGCGACCAGCCGGCTGGACCGGGACCCGGCGAAGAGATCCCGCCGGATCACTCCCACCACCGTGAATACGAAGATCCACAATAGGATGAGAAATCCGAACTGGGCGACGGTCAGGACGAATTCGGGCAAGGTTGTTAGCCGTCCACTCGGAACGTGAGGGTGGTCGTTCCGAGCTGAATCATGTCACCAGGATTGAGGGCCACGGCGGAGACGCGCTGACCGTTCACCATCGTCCCGTTGGTCGATCCAAGATCGGTGAGGACCACCTGGCCGCCGTCGAAGTCCAGCCGGGCGTGCCGGCGCGAGATGCCGACGTCCGGCAGGCGCAGGTTGGCCTGGTCGCCGCGGCCGATGACGGTCGAGCCGATCTGCAACGGGTAGGTGCGCCCGTCGCCGGACACCAGCCGCACCGTGCGGGCGCCGCCGGCCGGCGGGCCGTACCCGCCGCCCTGGTCGTAGTGCTGCTGCGGGGGATAGCCGGGCGGCGCGTCGTACGCCGGCTGCTGCACCGGCGCCACGTCCCCGCCCGTGTACACCTCCGCCGTGACCCGGAACATGCCGGTGTCGAGCCCGTCGCCGCGCTCGACCTCGACGATGACGTCGCCGTACACCGTCCAGGCCTGCTCGCCGATGAACTCGGCCTGCGACTGCGCCAGCTCCTGCGCCAGCGCGGCCGCGTACGGCGCCAACCGGCTGTGGTCGTACGGGGAGAGGTCGATCACGTATCGGTTCGGCACGAGGGTGCGCCCCCCGGCGAGGATCGCCTTGTGCGCCTCCGCCTCCCGCTGCATGGCGTTGAGGATCTCCACCGGGTGGACGACCCCCTTGAACACCTTGGCGAAGGCCCCCTCGACCAGGCCCTCCAAGCGCTTTTCGAAGCGTTGCAGCACACTCACCGGCTCCTCCTCGGGTTCCGAGGACATGATGGTATCCGGCAACCGCACCCGGAGTCTGCGCGCGATCGCCCACGTCCTGACACCGGCCCTTCCACGGTGGTCGAAACCGGTCGTGCTAGTCTTCCCAGGCGCCGCGGGCCGTAACATGCTCGCGCGGTGTCCATGGGGCAGAGTAATCTGTCCGACGGCGCACCGCTCTGCTGGGGAAGTGGCGGAATGGCAGACGCGCACGGTTCAGGTCCGTGTGCCCGAAAGGGCGTGGGGGTTCAACTCCCCCCTTCCCCACCACATGATCAGGCCCGTCCCTCCAGGACGGGCCTTCATCGTTTCCGGGCGCGACGGCCACGTCGCCGGCCCCCGGGGGTACGCCCCGACCGCGTTATGCTCTCGGCTGATCCTGCTCCGCGGAGGAACGTCCAGACGCAAGGAGTGTCGTGTGAGTGTCGCGCTCGTGACCGGCTCGGGTGGTCTGATCGGGTCGGAGGCGGTCCGGCACTTCGCCGGCCTCGGGCTGCACGTGGTGGGCATCGACAACGACATGCGCCGGCAGTTCTTCGGCCCGGAGGCGTCCACCGCCTGGAACGTGCTCCGGCTCACGAGCGAGCTGGGCGACGCCTACACGCACCACGACGTGGACATCCGGGACCGCGACGCGCTGGCGGGGATCTTCCGCCGGTACGGGCGGGACGTCGCCCTGGTGATCCACACCGCCGCGCAGCCGTCGCACGACTGGGCGGTCCGGGACCCGTTCACCGACTTCGACGTCAACGCCGTCGGCACGCTCAACGTCCTGCAGAACGTGCGGGAGCACTGCATCTCCTCGCCGGTCATCCACTGCTCCACCAACAAGGTGTACGGCGACCGGCCCAACGGCCTGCCGCTGGTGGAGCGGGACACCCGGTGGGAGATAGAGCCGGGGCACCCGTACGAGAACGGCATCAAGGAGGACATGCCGATCGACGCCTGCCTCCACTCGGTCTTCGGGGCCTCCAAGGTCGCCGCGGACGTCATGGTGCAGGAGTACGGGCGGTACTTCGGGATGCGCACCGCGTGCTTCCGGGGCGGCACGCTGACCGGGCCGGCGCACTCGGCGACCGAGCTGCACGGCTTCCTCGGCTATGTCATGCGCTGCAACATGGAACGGCGGCTCTACAAGATCTTCGGGTACAAGGGCAAGATGGTCCGCGACGCGATCCACTCGCACGACGTGGTGTCCGCGTTCGAGGCCTTCTTCCGCGCGCCCCGCTCGGCGGCGGTCTACAACCTCGGTGGGGGCCGGCACTCCAACTGCTCCCACCTGGAGGCGTTCGCCCTCGCCGAGAAGATCACGGGCCACGAGATGATCACCGAGTACCACGAGGCCAACCGGGTGGGCGACCACCAGTGGTGGATCGGTTCCAACGAGGCCTTCCAGGCGGACTACCCGCACTGGCAGCAGACCTACGATGTGCCGATGATCCTCCAGGAGATCTACGACGCCAACGCCGACAAGTGGGTCCCGGGGCCGGCGTCATGATCTCGCGCGGGAAGCGCAACGTCCTCGGCGTGCTGGTCGACGCGGTGGACTACGAGGCCGCGGCCGGGCAGGTCCTGGCGGCTTCCCGCGAACGCCGCCCGTTCGCCCTGACCGCGCTCGCGGTGCACGGTGTCATGACCGGCGTGCTGGACCGGGCCCACAACGCCCGGCTCAACGCCTTCGACCTGGTCACGCCCGACGGTCAGCCGGTGCGCTGGGCCCTCAACCTGCTGCACGGTGCCGGCCTCACCGACCGGGTCTACGGCCCGACGCTGACCCTGCGGGTGCTCGAGGGGTGCGCCGCCGAAGGGCTGCCCGTCTACCTCTACGGCTCGACGGACGACACGCTGGCCCGCCTGGTCCCCGCCCTGGAGCAGATGTTCCCGGCGCTCAAGCTGGCCGGGGTGGAGGCGTCCAAGTTCCGCACCGCCCAGCCGGGCGAGTCCGCGGAGATCGCCGCCCGCATCCGCGACTCCGGCGCCCGGCTCGTGCTGGTCGGGCTCGGCTGCCCGCGCCAGGAGATCTTCGCGTACGCGATGCGCCCGTTGCTGGACATGCCGCTGCTCGCGGTCGGCGCGGCGTTCGACTACCACGCCGGCCAGCTCCGCCGGCCGCCGGAATGGATGCAGCGGTACGGGCTGGAGTGGCTGTGGCGGCTGGGCCTCGAGCCGCGCCGGCTGTGGCGCCGGTACGTGCTGCTGAACCCGGCGTACCTCGCCCGGCTCGCCGCCCAGCGGGCCGGCCTCTGGCGCCCCGCCCCGCCGCCCGCAGCGACGGAGCCGCTGCCGACCTTCCCCACGTGAGGCGTGGGCACCGCGCTGACCGCCGGTCGTAGGCATGCCCGGCCATGGCGGCCCGACGCCGACGCGCACCCGAAGGCGGGAAGGTCGAGACCCGCGAAACGGCGGTCAGCGGACCAGGATTGGCGCGGCGGTCGGGCGACCGGGCCGGCGTCCAGCAACGGTCCCGGGGGTTTCCCAGGGGAAGGCGCTTTCCTATGCTGACCCGGTGAAACCCAATGATGATCTCACCCCCGCTGACCTGCTGAAGAAGATCGACACGCTGTGGTCGGCCTCCGCCGACAAGATCATGTCGATCGAGGAGAGCTGCACCCCCGGGACGGCGTCGCCCGTGTTCACGGTCGAGGGCCGCTACACCGCCCGGGGCTGGACCGAGTGGACCCAGGGGTTCCAGTACGGTTCGGCGCTGCTGCAGTTCGACGCCACCGGCGACCAGCGGTTCCTCGAGATCGGCCGGGACCGGACGACCCGCCTGATGGCCAGCCACGTCAGCCACATCGGCGTGCACGACCACGGCTTCAACAACGTCAGCACGTACGGCAACCTGTGGCGCCTGATGAACGAGGGGCGCGTGCCGGAAAGCGCCGGGGAGCGCGACTTCTACGAGCTGGCACTGAAGATCACCGGTGCGGTGCAGGCCGCCCGCTGGCGGACGACCGCGGACGGCACCGGCTACATCTACTCGTTCAACGGCCCGCAGTCCCTGTTCGTCGACACGATCCGCTCGTGCCGGGCGCTCGGCGTCTCGCACCTGCTGGGCCACGTGCTGATGGGCGAGCGGGACGAGCGGATCTCGCTGCTCGGCCGGTTGATCGAGCACGCGGCCAACACGGCCCGGTGGAACGTCTACTACGGCGCCGGCCGGGACAGCTACGACCTGCGCGGGCGCACCGCCCACGAATCGATCTTCAACGTGAACGACGGCAGTTACCGGTGCCCGAGCAGCCAGCAGGGCTACTCGCCGTTCAGCACCTGGACCCGGGGGCTGGCCTGGGCGATGCTCGGCTTCCCCGAGCAGCTGGAGTTCCTCGCGCTCATCGGCGACGAGGAACTTTCGCCGTACGGCGGGCGGGCCGAGGTGACCGCGATGCTGCTGGGTGCCGCCCGGGCGACGGGCGACTTCTACCTGGAGCACACGCCCGTCGACGGCGTGCCCTACTGGGACACCGGCGCCCCCGGGCTCGCCCTGCTCGGCGACTACCTGGACCGGCCGGCCGACCCGTACAACGCGCACGAGCCGGTGGACTCCTCCGCGGCCGCGATCGGCGCCCAGGGTCTGCTGCGGCTCGGCCGGTACCTCGGCGAGACCGGCGAGGGCCGGCGGTACTGGCAGGCCGGCCTCACCGTCTGCGCGACGCTCTTCGACGAGCCGTACCTCAGCACCGACCCGGCCCACCAGGGCCTGCTCCTGCACTCGGTCTACCACCGGCCCAACGGGTGGGACCACGTGCCGGCGGGCCAGCGGGTGCCCAACGGCGAGTCGAGCATGTGGGGCGACTACCACGCCCGGGAGCTGGCCCTGTACGTCCAGCGGATCGCCCGCGAGGAGCCGTACTACGCCTTCTTCGGCGCGACCGGCGGCGCCGGGGCCGGCGCGCCCGGGATGACCGCGTGACCGGCCGGCCCGCGGCAATCGTCACCGGCGCGTCCCGCGGGATCGGCCGCGGGATCGCGGTCGCCCTGGGCGGGGCGGGTTACGACATCGTGGTGAACTACGCCCGCAACGCGGGCGCCGCGCAGGAGGTGGTGGACGGCCTGGCGGAGCTGGGCGTGCGCGCGCACCCGGTCGGCGCCGACATCTCGGTCGCGGCGGACCGGCAGCGGCTGGTGGACGAGGCCGTGGCCGCGTTCGGGCGCATCGACCTGCTGGTCAACAACGCCGGGGTCGCGCCCGACGTCCGGGCCGACCTGCTGGACGCCGGCGAGGAGTCGTTCGACCGGCTGGTGGCGATCAACCTCAAGGGGCCGTACTTCCTGACCCAGCTCGTGGCCCGCACGATGATCGAGCAGCTGGGCCAGCGGCTGATCGAGGCGCCGAAGATCGTGATCGTCTCGTCGATCAGCGCATACACCGCCAGCGTCAACCGCGGCGACTACTGCGTCACCAAGGCCGGCCTGGCCATGGCCACGCAGCTCTACGCGGCGCGGCTGGCCGAGCACGGGATCAATGTGTACGAGATCCGCCCGGGCATCATCGAGACCGACATGACCGGTGCCGTGCGGGAGAAGTACGACCGGCTGATCTTCGAGGAGGGCCTGACGCCGATCCGGCGGTGGGGCCGGCCGGAGGACGTCGGCCGCGCGGTGGCGGCGGTGGCCGGCGGCCTGCTGCCGTTCAGCACGGGCCAGGTCATCGACGTGGACGGCGGCTTCCACCTCCGCACGCTCTGACGGCCGGCGCGGCCCCCTTACGGGATCGTTCTGCGGGTGCCGCGAGGGCGCTCCCCCGATGTGCCGGGCGGTGACGCCGACGAGGGTGATACCCATGGGCGTCGAGGTGGTCGGGGGGCAGTCGCTGGGCGCGGCGGGCAGCGCGGCGGTGTGGCTCGCGGCTGCTGTCGCGGCCGGTGAGTTGGACCGCGCCGGGCCGGAGCGGGACCTGCGACGGCGTACGACGATGGTGGTGTGGTTGAC
>DASQDS010000423.1:0-5236 GCA_035634075.1 Pilimelia sp.
GGCCGTCGCCGGACCCGGTCGCACCTGGGGCGCGCACGCCGCTCGGCGGCCTCGCGGGGTGACGGGCCGGCGGTAGGGCAGGCGCAACCGGCCCGCACCGGTGGGGCACCGGCGCGGGCAACCCCCGCGCCCGACCGTGGGCGGTGACCTCTACGGAAGGCCACCGCCATGCCCCCCACCCTGCGCCGGTTGCTGCTCGGCGCGCTGACGGCCACCTGCGCCACGGCACCGTCGCTGGTCGCCGTCGCCCCGCCCGCCTGGGCGGCCGAGCCGCGCGCCCACACCGTCTCCACGGTCGCCGCCACCGTCCGGGTGGACGGCGTGCTGCGCGTCCGCACCGGCCCGAGCACGGCGACCGCCCCGGTCGGCACGGTCCGGGACGGGGCCCGCCTCGCCGTCTTCTGCGCGGTGCCCGGCCAGCAGGTGCGGGGCAGCGTGCGGACCACGGCGCAGTGGGACCGCATCGGCGGCAGCAGGTACGTCTCGCACGCCTACGTCCGCACCGCCGCGGCGGTCCCGTCCTGCGCACCCCCGGCGGTCACCGGGACGGTGCGCAGCGCCGACGGGCCGGTCCGGCTGCGCACGGGCCCGTCCACCGCGTTCCCCGTGCACGGCAGCGCCGCCCCGGGCACCCGGCTCAGCCTGGCGTGCGCCACGACCGGCGAGTTCATCGCAGGCGCCACGGCGACGAAGCAGTGGGACCGCCTCAGCGACGGCCGGTACGTGGCGCACGCGTACGTGTCCGCTGCCGCGCTCCCCCGGTGCGCCGCCGGCACCGTGCCCGCGTCCCCGCCGGCGCAGCTGACGAACGGCCAGTTCATCGCCGCGGCGGTGCCCGGCGCGCAGCGCGGCTGGCGGGAGTTCGGGGTGCCGCCGTCGGTCACGATCGCCCAGGCGATCCTCGAGTCGGGCTGGGGCCGCAGCGCGCTCGCGGCGACGGACCACAACTACTTCGGGATCAAGTGCTTCGGCGGGCCGGGCCCGATCGCCCGCGGCTGCCACACGTACCGGACCACGGAGTGCGACGCGGCCGGCCGGTGCTTCCCGACCGAGGCGACGTTCCGCACGTACGCCGTCGCCGCCGACTCCTACCGCGACCACGGGCGCTTCCTGCGCCACAACAGCCGCTACGCCCGCGCCTTCGCCTACACCCGCAGCGCGGACGCGTTCCTGTGGCACATCTGGAAGGCCGGTTACGCCACAGACCCCGACTACTACCGCAAGGTGACCGGCCTGATGGCGGCCTACGACCTCGACCGGTACGACACCTGGCGCTGACCGGCCGGGAACGTCGACGGCCCCCGCACCGAGGTGCGGGGGCCGTCGGCGTCGGGTCGTCGGTCAGGCCGCCGGGACGACGTCCGGGTCGAGCAGCGCGTGCAGCCCCGGGCGGTGCAGGTCGGCCACGGCGGCCACCAGGTCGGGGTGGCGCAGCAGCGACGCCGCCCGCCGGTCCTGGTCGTCCGGCGCGAGCAGGCGCCGGAAGCGGGCCGGCAGCCCGTTGGCGCCGCTCAGCTGGCCCAGCGCCGCGACGGCGCCGGTGGCCAGGACGCGGTCGGCCAGCAGGCACGCCGCCCAGCTCGCCACGACCTCGTCGACCCAGGTACGCCACGCGTGGTCGTCGGCACTGTGCTCGTCGGCGTCCGCGCCGACCTCCCAGTCCAGCCGGGCGGACCCGCCCGGGCCGGCGAGCGCCAGCAGGCCGGCGTCCATCGCCGTCGGGTACCGCAGCCAGGCTGCCACCGTGACGGCCTGGCGGGCCTGGAGCTCCACCAGCGCAGCGCTGAACGCGCCGCCGCCGGGGGCGGGAAAGGCGCGGGACAGCCACTTCGCGGTGGCCGCCACGACCGGGGCGAGGTCGACGGGCATGACGGACAAGATTCAACTCCCCTGCAGAACCAGCCGTGCGACTCTGTCACGGCACCGGCACCGCCGGGAATCCACCGTTTAGGGGGCCCCGCCCGCGCCACCCGACCTTTCGGCGGGTGCGCCGGGAAACTGAGCCGGCCGCTCGGCAGTGCGCCGGTCGGGCGTTGGGCGAATCGACGCAGGTGGCGGGCGCGCGGCGGTGGCGAACCGACACCCGCCGGCCACCGGATCACCGCAGTGGAGTGATGTTCCACTCACCCCGGTGATCCCGCGGCCGGCGAACGGGTCGGCAGGGCGGAAGAAGGCTCAGCCGGCGCTCTCCCCCCGGACCGCGCCGTGCGCGGCCGGGATGGCGCCGAGCCGGCCGGCCTGGTAATCCTCGAAGGCCTGCACCAGCTCCGCCCGGGTGTTCATCACGAACGGACCGTACGCCGCGACCGGCTCGCGGATCGGCAGCCCGCCCAGCACGAGCACCTCCATCGAGGGGTGGCGGCTCTCCTGCCGGTCACCGGCGGTGATCGTCAGCGTGTCGCCAGGGCCGAAGACCGCCAGCTGGCCGTCTTCGATCGGCCGGCCGGGCGCGCCGACCGCGCCGCGCCCACCCAGCACGTACGCCAGCGCGTTGAAGTCCGGCCGCCACGGCAGCGTGACCGCCGCGCCCGGGCTCAGCGTGGCGTGCACCAGCGAGATGGGCGTGTGGGTGCTCCCCGGGCCGGCGTGGCCGGCGACCTCGCCGGCGATCACGCGCAGCAGGGCACCGCCGTCCGCCGACGCGAGCAGGGCGGCGTCGCCCCCGCCGATGCTCTGGTAGCGCGGCGGCGCGAACTTCAGCGCCCGCGGCAGGTTGACCCACAGCTGGAAGCCGTGGAAGAGCCCGCCGCTCTGCACCAGGTGCTCCGGCGGCGTCTCGATGTGCAGGATCCCCGCGCCGGCGGTCATCCACTGCGTGTCGCCGTCGGCGATCAGGCCGCCGCCGCCGTTGGAGTCGGAGTGGGCCATCTGCCCGTCGATCATGTACGTCACCGTCTCGAACCCGCGGTGCGGGTGCCACGGCGTGCCCTTCGGCTCGCCGGGGGCGTAGTCGACCTCCCCCATCTGGTCCATGTGGATGAACGGATCGAGCTGGCGCAGGTCGACGCCCGCGAAGGCGCGGCGGACCGGGAAGCCCTCCCCCTCGAAGCCGGTCGGCGCGGTGGTGACGGAGACCACCTGTCGCGGGCGCGCGGCCGCGTCGGTGTGCGGGACGCGCGGCAGGGCGAGGATGTTGTCTACGGTGACGGCGGGCATGGCCCCTCCCGAGGTAGTTCGGTCTGCCCGTACAAACATATTTGCTCTTGCAATATTCCACAAGACAAAGATTGGCGGTGGTAGTGGTGGCACGCCGGGACGGCGGATCGACGCACCCGGTCGATTCCGGCCTGGCCGCCCTGGTGCCCGACCCCGACCGGCGGGACGGCTGGACGCTGCTGCTGGACGGCGTCCCCCAGTCGCACGTCGACCTTGCCGACCCCACCCACCTCGAATTCGAGTACGTGCGCCGGATCGCCAGCGTGATAGACGCGGCGAAGCCCGCCGGCGTTCCGCTGCGCGCGCTCCACCTGGGCGGCGGGGCGCTGACCCTGCCCCGGTACGTGGCCGCCACCCGGCCCCGCTCGGGCCAGCGGGTCGTGGAACGGGACGGCGCGCTCACCGAGCTGGTCCGCCGGGAGCTGCCGCTGCCCCGCCGCGCGGACATCCGCATCCGGGTGGGCGACGCGCGGGAGGCCGTCGGTGGCGAGCGCGACGGCGCGTACGACCTGGTGGTCAGCGACGTCTACCACGGCGCCCGGATGCCCGGCAGCGTCGCCACGGTGGAGTTCGCCGCGACGGTGGCCCGGGTCCTGCGCGCCGGCGGCCTCTACGTCGTCAACGTCGCCGACCTGCCGCCGCTGGCCTTCTCCCGACGCCAGGCGGCCACCCTGCGCGAGGCGTTCCCGGACGTGTGCGTGATCGCCGAGCCCGGCATGCTGCGCGGCCGCCGCTACGGCAACGTGGTGCTGGCGGCGGCGACCGAACCCGGCGGCCTCCCCACCGAGCGGGTGGCCGCCGCGGGCCGCCGCGACCCGTTCCCGGGCAGGCTGCTGCACGGGGCGGCGCTGGACAGGTTCATTGCCGGCGCCCGCCCGGTCACCGACGCCGCGACGCAAGGCTCCCCCGCCCCGCCGGCGGGCACGTTCGGCTAGAGGCTGGCCGTCAGGTCTCTGCCCGGGTCCGCACGGCCGCCGGCCGCGTCCCGTCGTGGTCGACGTAGACCAGCAGATCTCCGGTCTCGATCGCGCCCGCGTCGTGCGCGCCCAGGCCGACCACCTGGCCCCGACGGATCAGCGCGATCACCACCGGGCCCAGCCCGCGGGGCGCCCGGCCCACCTCGTCGCGGGTGGCCGACCGCAGCGCCAGGCTGAGCCCGCGACCGGGCGAGAGCAGGTCCTCGACCACGTCCAGCAACGGCGGGGCCGAGGTGGACAGGCCGAGCAGGCGGCCCGCCGTGGCGGAGGACACGATCACGTGATGGGCGCCGCTCTGCCGCAGCAGCAGGGCGTTCTCCGCCTCCCGGACCGCGGCGACGATCCGCACCTTGCCGGCGGTGAGCTGCCGTGCCGTGAGGGCCACCAGGACGGCCGCGTCGTCGCTGTCCGTGGCGATCATGAGGGTCTTGGCGTCCTGGATCCGGGCCTCCGTCAGGATCGCCGACCGCGTGCCGGAGCCCTCGATCGCCACGAGCCCGGCGGCCGCCGCCTCCCGCACGGCGGCCGGGTCCTGCTCCACGATGACGATACGGTCCCGCTCCACACCGGTCTCCAGCAGCGCGGTCACGGCGCTGCGGCCCTTCGTGCCGTACCCGCAGATCACCACATGGTCCTTCACGGCACGCCTCCACCGGGTCACGCGCAGGGCTCTGCGGTACTGCTCGGTCAGGATCTCCAGGGTGGTGCCGACCAGGATGATCAGGAACAGCACCCGGGCCGGCGTCACCACCAGCACGTTGACCAGACGGGCGCCCGGCGTCATCGGCGTGATGTCGCCGTACCCGGTGGTCGACAGCGACACCACCGCGTAGTAGAAGGCGTCGAGCAGCGTCAGGCCGTCGGCGTTGACGTCCCGGTAGCCCTCCCGGTCGAGGTACACGATGCCCACGACAAGCAGCACGAGGGCGAACGCCGCGCCGAGGCGGGCGGCGAGCGCCACCAGGGGGCGACTGTTGGCCGCCGGCAGGTGGACCACCGCGCCACCCCAACGGCCCTCGGATTCAGTCGCCACGCTGCCACCATAACCACGTGGATCACCCGCCGGGCGCCGGGTCAGCCGCCGTCCACGGCGGATCCGCCCG
>DASQDS010000424.1:0-4154 GCA_035634075.1 Pilimelia sp.
CAAGGAGCTGCCCGAGGCGCACGCGGTCCTCGGCTTCGACCACTACCCGGACATCGCCGAGCGGCTTACGCAGGTCGTCAACGGCGTGGAGATCGCCTCGCACACTCCCCGTGACCGGCGCACGCTGCTGCCGATCACGCCGGTGCGGCGGGCCACGACCACGATGACGGTACCCGGGCACGGCGACGCCCTCCCCGCCCACCTGCGACCCGTACTCCGCCAGCGGTTGGAGTCCGGCCCCGTCGCCCCGCTCAAGCTCGCGTCCGGCTGTGACCGCCGGTGCGCCTTCTGCGCCATTCCCACCTTCCGGGGCGCCTTCGTCTCCCGGCCCCCGGAGGAGCTGCTCGCCGAGGCGGAGTGGCTGGCCACCACGGGCGTCCGCGAGCTGGTGCTGGTCAGCGAGAATTCGACCTCGTACGGCAAGGATCTCGGCGACCCCCGCCTGCTGGAGAAGCTGTTGCCGCAGCTCGCCGCCGTCGACGGGATCGTCCGGGTGCGGGCCAGCTACCTGCAGCCCGCCGAGACCCGGCCCGGCCTGGTGGCGGCCATCGCCGGCACGCCCGGCGTGGCGGCCTACTTCGACCTGTCCTTCCAGCACGCGAGCGAGCCGGTGCTGCGCCGGATGCGGCGGTTCGGGTCCACCGAGCGGTTCCTGGAGCTGCTGTCGATGATCCGCGACCTGGCCCCGGAGGCCGGCGCCCGCAGCAACGTGATCGTCGGCTTCCCGGGGGAGACCCGGGCCGACGTCACGGAGCTGGTCCGCTTCCTCAGCGCCGCGCGGCTCGACGCGATCGGGGTGTTCGACTACAGCGACGAGGACGGCACGGAGGCCGCCGGGCTGCCGGACAAGGTCTCGGCCGGGGCCGTGCGGCGGCGGTACGAACGGCTGCTCGCGCTGGCCGACGAGCTGTGCGCCCAGCGGGCCGAGGACCGGGTCGGCGCGACGGTGGACGTGCTGGTGGACGCCGTGGTGGATGGTGTTGTCGAGGGCCGCGCGGCGCACCAGGCGCCGGAGGTCGACGGCTCCACCACGCTCGTGGCGGGCAACGCCGGCTCCGCGCGGGACGCCGGGGACGGCAGCCACCCGGTCGACCTGGCGGCCCTGCGCCCCGGCGACCTGGTCCGGGCCACCGTCACCGGGACGGAGGGCGTGGACCTGCTCGCCGTACCCACGGAACTGCTCTCGGCCGCGCCCGCCGCGGACCCCGCGCTGCCCGCGTTGGCGGCCCGGCGGTGACCGGCGGGGGCGACCCCGGGCCGGCGATCGACGCGGGCCGGGCGGTGCCGGCCGTCGGCGTCCCCCTGCACAACGCCGCCAACCTGCTGACCGCGCTGCGGCTCGGCCTCGTCCCGGTGTTCGTGGTCGCGGTCGCGATGTCCGGGATGACCTCGCCGGGCTGGCGCGTCGCGGCGTGCCTGACGTTCGGCGTCGCCTCGGCCACCGACTTCGTGGACGGCTGGATCGCCCGGCGGTTCGCCCTGGTGACGGCGTTCGGCAAGGTCGCCGACCCGATCGCGGACAAGGCCCTGACGGGTACGGCCCTCGTGCTGTTGTCCTGGTACGACGTGTTGCCGTGGTGGGTGACCGTCCTGATCCTGGCCCGGGAGCTGGGTGTCACGCTGTTGCGGTTCTGGGCGCTGCGGTACGGGGTGATGGCGGCCAGCCGGGGCGGCAAGGCGAAGACGGCGCTGCAGATCCTCGCGATCGCCTGGTACCTGTGGCCGGCCCCCGACCCGGTCGCCGCCGTCGCCCCGTGGATCATGGGGGCGGCCGTGGCGGTGACCGTGGCCACGGGCCTGGACTACGCGCTGCGCGCGATCCGCCTCCGGCGTACCGCCGCGGCCTGACCGCCGTCGCCGACGGCCGCGCGTGTCGGGCGGCGCTGGGTGGGAAAGGCTGATCCCGACAGGCGTCGCCGAGCCCGAGGAGGAGTGGACGTGAGCGACCCGAGTGCCGCGCCGGGGGTGCGTGCCGCGGCCGCCGTGCACGTGTTGGCCGAGCGGGGGCAGACCCTGGCGGTGGCGGAGTCGCTCACCGGCGGTCTGCTCTCAGCGAACATCGTGGAGATCGCCGGGGTGAGCGCGGTCTTCCGAGGCGGCCTGGTGGTCTATGCGACGGAGCTCAAATCGTCGCTGGCCGGGGTGCCGGCCGACCTGCTCGACGCGCGCGGGCCGGTGGATCCGGACGTGGCGGCGGCCATGGCGCGCGGCGCCCGGGCCGCCTGCGGTGCCGACTGGGGCGTCGCCACGACCGGCGTGGCGGGCCCGGAACCGCAGGGTGGCAAGCCTGTCGGGACCGTGTACGTCGCGGTGGCGGGGCCGGGCGGGGACGCCGTGCGCCGGCTGGCGTTGGCGGGCAACCGCGAGGCGGTCCGCGACGGCGCGGTGACGGCGGCGCTGGAGTTGCTGACGGCCCAGTTGCGCGCCGCGGCGGCGCCGCACCGGTCGGCCGCGGGGCTCGGATAGGGGAGGCGGCCGGGGCCGGCCCGTGGCAGGGTGGATGGACGGCGGGGCATGATGTCGCCGGTGCCGTTACCGGGTACGGTTGCGGGAAGCCTCCGGGCAGCACGACGGCGGCCCGCGTGAGGAGGAGGTGCGATGGTCCTGTTACGTCGAGTGATCGGGGACGCGCTGCGCTCCCGCCGGCAGGGGCAGCACCGGACCCTGCGCGAGGTGTCGACCGCGGCCAACGTCAGCCTGGGCTATCTGTCGGAGATCGAACGCGGGCAGAAGGAGGCGTCGAGCGAGCTGCTCGCGGCCATCTGCGAGGCGCTCGGGGCCCGGCTGTCCGAGCTGCTGCGCGAGGTCAGCGACACCGTTGCCCTGGGTGAGCAGATGGCGGGCGTGCTCGTTCCCGTCGGCGGCGACCGCGCGGCGGGCTCCGTCGCGGCGCCGAGCGCGCGACCGGTCGCCGAGCCGCGCCGGCCCGTGGCCGGGGAGGCCGACGTCCGCCGGGTCACCTCGGACGGCACCGTGTCGGTCTCCGTCCGGCAGGACACGCCGCTGAAGGCGACGCTGCGCGCCACCCGCACGGTGCGCCCCGCCGGGCGCGACGTGGTCTACGCCGCCTGACTTCCCGGCCGCCCGGTGCGGTCGGGGGCTCGCGCCCACCTGCCACCATGGGAGACCTGGGCACGACGCGACGCGAAGGGGATACTGCGGAGATGGCCAACCCGTTCGTCAAAGGCTGGCGCTACCTGATGGCGCTGTTCGGTGCGCAGATCGATGAGCACGCCGACCCCAAGGTGCAGATCCAGCAGGCGATCGAGGACGCCCAGCGCCAGCACCATGCGCTCGTCCAGCAGGCGGCCGCCGTGATCGGCAACCAGCGCCAGCTCGAGATGAAGCTGTCCCGCCAGCTCTCCGAGGTCGAGAAGCTCCAGTCGATGGCGCGCCAGTCGCTGGTCCTGGCCGACCGGTCGCGGGCCGCCGGCGACGAGGCCAAGGCGGGGGAGTACGAGCAGACCGCCCAGCAGCTCGCGACCCAGCTCGTTTCGACCGAGCAGTCGATGGAGGACCTGAAGGCGCTGCACGACCAGGCCCTCGGCGCCGCCGGGCAGGCCAGGCGCGCGGTGGAAAACAACTCGGTCGTCCTCCAGCAGAAGCTCGCCGAGCGGGCGAAGCTGCTCAGCCAGCTCGAGCAGGCGAAGATGCAGGAGACCGTGGCGAAGTCGCTGGAGTCGATGTCCGCGCTCGCCGCGCCGGGCAACACGCCCACGCTGGACGAGGTGCGCGACAAGATCGAGCGCCGGTACGCGAACGCGATGGGCCGGGCGGAGCTGGCCTCCAACTCCGTCGAGGGCCGCATGCTCGAGGTGCAGAAGTCGACCCTCGACCTCGCCGGCTCGTCCCGGCTGGAGGAGATCAGGGCCAGCATGGCCGGGGCCGGCGAGCTGTCCGGCGCGGACCAGCCTGCCGTCGGCCAGCGGCCCGCCGGCCCGCCGGATGCGAGCGTCGCCCGGCTGGACGAGATCCGCGCGAGCATGGCCGGCAAGGAGAAGAAGAGCGGCGATACGCCCGCCGCGGGCTGACCGACGGCGGGCCGAGGGAGGAGCGCGGGGATGTCGGACGCCCGGGCACGACACGTCCGCCGGTTGCGCAGGCTGCGCCGGTCCGCCCGCCGGTGGAGCGTGCTCGCCGGCGGCCTGGCCGGC
>DASQDS010000425.1:0-2432 GCA_035634075.1 Pilimelia sp.
GGCGACCTCGGCGAGGGCCCGGAGCCCGGCCGGCCGGGCACGCAGTCCGGTGGTGCCTTCCCTGCGCAGCCCGTGGCGAACGCCCGCCGGGTCGTGCTGACCGAGCGGGAGCTGCAGGTGCTGCGCGGCATGGCGGACGGCAAGAGCAACGCCGAGATCGGCCGGGAACTCTTCGTCTCCGAGGACACCGTCAAGACCCACGCGCGACGGCTCTTCCGCAAGCTCGGCGCGCGGGACAGGGCCCACGCCGTGGCGGCGGGCTTCCGCTCCGGCCTCGTCGCCTGAGACCCACCCCCCACCCCGCCCTCGCTACGGGGTGGGGGTCTCCTCCTCGTCGTCCGTGCCCTCGGTGAGGGTGTCGTGCACGCCGTCCGCGTACCCCCGGGCGTATTCCCAGGTCACGTAGTGGTCCGGGTCCGGGTCGTACGCCGGCTCGTGCACCCGGGGGCGACCCGAGCTGAGCAGGTGCCGCAGGTTGCCGCGCAGCAGGTCCCAGTCGAAGTAGTGCGGCTCCCGGCAGTCCTCGCACTCGATGACCAAGCCACGGATGCCGATCGGCCCCAGCAGCGCCTGGTAGATCTCCAGATCAGCCAGGTCCTCCAGCACGTCCTGCCGTTCGGCGTCGGTGAGCGGATCGAGCTGGGCGTCCGGGTCCAGGTCTTCCAGACCCGCGGAGGGGTCGGCGGGGTCGCCGGTGAAGGGGTCGATCGGCTCGTCGTGCACGCCTCAACCGTAGCCCTGACGGCCCGGCCGCGCCGGCCCGCTCCGCGCCTTGCCGCCGGCGGATGGCGCCCAGCTCAATGGGTACGATGAACGCTACGCCGCCGCCGGAGGGACACATACCGTGGAGCAACCGCCCACCGCCGACCTGCCCACCGCCGACCTGCCGCCCGCCGGGGCCGTCGCCGGTCTCGCCGATGGGCTGCCGCTCGGGCTGACCTTCGACGACGTCCTGCTGGTCCCGGCCGAGTCCGACCTGATCCCCAGCCAGGTGACCACCGCGACGCGGCTGACCCGCAACGTCGCCCTCAACATCCCGCTGGCCTCCAGCGCGATGGACACGGTCACCGAGGCGCGGATGGCGATCGCGATGGCCCGCCAGGGCGGCATCGGCGTGCTGCACCGCAACCTCTCCGTGGAGGATCAGGCGGCGGGCGTGGATCTGGTCAAGCGGTCCGAGTCCGGCATGATCACCAATCCCGTCACGTGCGCACCGGACGACACGCTGCGCGAGGTGGACGCGCTGTGCGGCCGGTTCCGCATCTCCGGGCTGCCGGTCGTCGACCGCGACGGCATCCTCGTGGGCATCGTCACCAACCGGGACATGCGGTTCGTGACCGACCTGGCCACCCCGGTGCACGAGGTGATGACCCGCGCGCCGCTGGTCACCGCGCCGGTCGGCGTGTCCAAGCCGGCGGCGCTCGGCCTGCTGCGGCAGCACAAGCTCGAGAAGCTGCCGCTGGTCGACGAGGGTGGCCGGCTGCGCGGCCTGATCACGGTGAAGGATTTCACCAAGAGCGAGCAGTTCCCCCTCGCGGCCAAGGACGACGCGGGCCGGCTCCGCGTGGCCGCCGCGGTCGGCGTGGGCGAGGACGGCTACAAGCGGGCCCGCACGCTGATCGAGGCGGGTGTGGACGTGGTGATGGTCGACACCGCGCACGGGCACAACCGGGCCGTGCCCGAGCTCGTCGCCCGGCTGAAGCGGGAGACCACCGTCGACGTGGTGGGCGGCAACGTCGCCACGTACGCCGGCGCCCTGTCCCTGGTCGAGGCCGGCGTCGACGCCGTGAAGGTGGGCGTCGGGCCGGGCGCCATCTGCACCACCCGGATCGTGGCCGGCGTCGGCGTACCGCAGATCACCGCGGTGATGGAGGCCGCCCGGGCGTGCCGCCCGGCCGGCGTGCCGGTCATCGCGGACGGTGGCATCCAGTATTCGGGCGACATCGCGAAGGCGCTGGTGGCCGGCGCGGACACGGTCATGGTCGGCCAGCTGCTCGCCGGCTGTGAGGAAAGCCCCGGCGAGCTCATCTTCATGAACGGCAAGCAGTACAAGTCGTACCGCGGCATGGGCTCGCTCGGTGCGATGGCGGCGCGCGGCGCGGCGGCCCAGTCGTACTCCAAGGACCGCTACTTCCAGGCGGACGTCACGGCCACCGACAAGCTGATCCCCGAAGGCATCGAGGGGCAGGTACCCTATCGCGGGCCGCTCGCCGCCGTCGCACACCAGCTCGTCGGCGGGCTGCGCCAGGCACTGTTCTACTGCGGCGCCGACAGCATCCCGCAGTTGCAGCGCCGCGGGCAGCTCGTGCGGATCACGGCGGCCGGGCTCAAGGAGAGCCACCCGCACGACATCCAGATGACCGTCGAGGCCCCCAACTACCACTCCCGCTGAAGGAGCCCGCCATGCGAGACGTGGTCGAGATCGGTCTCGG
>DASQDS010000426.1:0-3663 GCA_035634075.1 Pilimelia sp.
CGTCGTCGGCGCGCCCACCCCGCCGTGGGGCTTCCGGGCCGGCGTGGCCGTGGGCGGCACCGTCCGGGCCGGCGCCGGCCTGCCGGTGGCCATCGTGACGGGCGCCCGGTACGTCCGCCGGCCGCCGTCGGCGGGGTGACGGTGCCGGTGCGCCGACGTCCACGGGTGCGGTCGCCGGGCGGCCGGCGGCGTGGCTGGGTAGGGTGCGCCCGTGGCTCATCTCTGGCGGGGCGTGGCGGCGGCGGTCGGCCGGGCGGTGCGGCGGGGCTCCGCCGCCGTCCGGGCGCGACCGCTGGCCGGGCGGGTGGTGCGGCGGGCCGAGCCCGCCGGCCTGCAGGACAAGCACCTGGTCTACGCGCCGGAGCCCGACGGGCGGGCGGATCCGGGTGAGATCGTCTGGACGCGGGTCCCGTACGAGGAGGACCCGCGGCAGGGCAAGGACCGCCCGGTCCTGATCGTCGGGCGCGACCGCGCGACCCTCTTCGGGCTGATGCTGTCCAGCCAGCGGGAGCGGGACGGCCAGCGGCACTGGTTCGCGCTGGGGCCGGGCGACTGGGACCGGGAGAACAGGCCGAGCTGGGTCCGGTTGGACCGGGTGCTGACGATGACCGAGGACGGCATCCGGCGGGAGGGCGCCGTGCTGGACAAGGCCCGGTTCGACGCCGTCTGCCGGGCCCTGCGCGCGGATTGAGCGCGCCGTGAGACCCCTCCCACCAGGGGGTCTCACGGCGCTGTGCGCTACTGGCCCCGGCTCGCCGGGTCGACGCGGGCGAAGCGGAGCAGGTCGGTCATCCTGAAGTTGCCGGGGGTCTGGGTCGGCAGGGTCGGCCGCCAGTTCGGGTTGGTCGCCAGGTATGAGTTGGGGTCGAGCTGCAGCAGGCCGAGGAAGACCTCGCCGACGATCCGCCCGCCCACCGGGCCCAGCGTGAGGCCATCGGCCAGCATCTCCGCCTCGGCGAGCACGTAGTACCACAGTGGAGTGTGGTTCTCCAGCGCGACGCCGTAGCTGGACAGCTCCCGGAGCATCAGCATCGGCGCGCCGATCGACTGGGCGACGCGCTGCCCGGCGGGGATGCTCCAGGTGAACTGGCGCAGCAGGTTGCGGGTCGCCAGCGAGATCGGCGGGGTGCCGCTGGCGATCGTGCCCAGGGGCAGCCGGAACAGCGGCGTCGAGATCTTCCGGTCGATCCGCTTGTTCGGCCGGACGTTGCCGTCCCCGAAGTCGAAGAACGTCTGCCAGCCGATGAACCGGCGGCGCGCCCGGCGCCCGCCGCGCAGGTCGACGGGGTCGGCCTGGCCCTCGCCGGCCGGGTCGAAGACCATGCCGAAGAAGGGGGTGCCGTCGGGGTTGCCGGCCATGTTCGCCCGGTAGGACGGGCGGACCATGCTGTGCCCGAAGCGGTAGGCCGCGCCTTGGAACTCGACCGGGATGAACGCCGGGCCGGGCTCCGGCCGGTACCAGCGCCGGCCGTTGTTGACGATGTCCTGCAGCAGCTGGCGCCCGATGATCTGCGGGAGGAACTCGTTCACGATGATCCACTGGTAGTGCCACGTCACCAGCCGGCGCGCCTGGGCGAACTGCTGGTCGGCCGGCACGCCCTGGCTGCGGAGCTGGTCGACCACCCGGTTGTGGAAGAGGATGAACGCCGCCTGGAGCCCGGAGATGATGATGTTCTCGTCGTTGCGGCCCTCGGCGATGATCGCCCGGCCGTCCGCCTGGCGGGGCACGTCCTCGAAGAGGCCGCCGGATTCGATCCGCATCTTGACGCGGTCGGATTCGTAGAGCTGCGGGCTCCCCGCCGGCCCGGCGCCGTAGACGGAGTCGAGGTCCAGCGCGGGCGTGCGGAGGTTCTGGATGGCCTCCGGGTTGACGGGTTGCCCCAGCGTCGAGCTGTTGTCGAACGTCATGTCGTGGTCGAGGAACTGACCGAAGAACGTCGTCCCGGCGGTGTGGCTGGGATTGTCGCGGTTGCCGACGCTCTGGGCGGGGTCAACGATCAGGTTGATCGGGCCGACGGCCAGGTTGTCGTTCGCGTCCATCAATCCGCCGGGCTTGCCGAGGTCGATCATCGCGCTCTGGCGACGGGCATCGGGGTCCACGAACGACGGTAGGCCCGGGAACATGCGGCCGAAGCGGTCGGCGGGAGTCGCTGCCGAGGCGTGCGGGGCCGTCGCGGTGGTGACCGCGCCGAGCGCTACCGCGCCGGCACCGACGGTGCCGACTGTGCCGAGGAGCCGGCGGCGGCTGAGTGGGGGCGTGGGGACGGGCTGCTCACGGGAGGGGTTTCGCGCTGCCATGGCTGGATATTGGTATGGATCCAATTGACTGGATAGCCTCCTGGGGGGTATCCAAGTCGACCATGGAGACCCCAAGGGTAATCCATGCTCTTCAATGTCATTTTCTAGAGTATGCTGCCGCGCGCGGCGGCGGCGCTACTCCTCAGCTGCCCGGCCGCGAGGGCGTCGGCCCGTCCGCGACGGGCACGCCGAACCTCGGCGAACCGCTCGCGTCCCAGGTGAACGGCTGGATGCGCGTGCGGCGGTTGGGGTCGTCGAGCGGGTCGCCGGCGATGTCCCGGTAACTGCGGTCATGGTAGACGAGAATCTGGGTTCTGCCATCCTCTGCGACGGTAAAAGAATTGTGGCCGGGGCCGTACTGTCCGGTCGCGGCGTTCGAGGCGAAAACCGGTTGCTGGCTCTTCGTCCACGAGGCGGGGTCGAGCAGGTCGCTGGACGCGGTCGCCGTCAACATGCCCATGCAGTAGTTGGCGTCGGTGGCGCTGGCGGAGTAGGTGAGAAAGATCTTCCCGCCGCGCTGGATGGCCGCGGCACCCTCGTTGACCTTGAAGCCGCGGATCTCCCAGTCCAGCGTCGGCACGGACAGCCGCGCCGGCACGCCCTCGATGGTCCACGGGTTCGCCAGCCGCGCGAGGTAGAGGTTGGAGTTCGTCCGGATGCCGGGCTCGGCCTGCGCCCAGGCCAGGTAGCGCACGCCGCCCGCGACGAACGTCGTGGCGTCCAGCGCGAAGGTGTCCCAGGGGGTGGCGATCCGACCCTTTTCCACCCACTCGCCGAGCAGCGGGTCGGGGCTCGAGTTCTCCAACACGTACATCCGGATGCGGAAGCGGTCCTCGGCCTGCCCGGCGGCGAAGTAGATGTACCACTTGCCGTCGATGAAGTGGATCTCCGGCGCCCAGATGTTGGCGCTCAGCTCGCCGCTGTCCCGCTTGCGCCAGAGCACCTTCTCGGGGGCGTCCTGCAGCCCCTGCAGGGTCGCCGCCCGGCGGAGCACCAGCCGGTCGTACTCCGGCACCGTGGCGGTCATGTAGTAGAGGCCGTCGGTGTGCCGGACGATGTGCGGATCCGCGCGCTGCTCGACGAGCGGGTTCGTGTACCGCGCCGGCATCGGCCCGGGCGAGGGCGGTGGCGCGGAGTCGGCCGGCGCCGACGGCGTCGCCGCCCGGTCCGGTGACTCGGCCGGCGAGGAACAGGCCAGCAGCGTCGCCATGGCGAGTCCGCCGGCGAGCAGCAGCCGGCCGCCGCGGCCGGGCCGCAGGGCCGACGGTACGCCCCGGCGCGCCGCGGCGAACAGGCCGGCCGCCATGGCTCGGACGCGGGCGATCAGGCGTACCGGTCGAGTCATGTGCTCCTCCTGCTGCTGGT
>DASQDS010000427.1:0-10227 GCA_035634075.1 Pilimelia sp.
GCCCGCCGGGCCGCCGCCAGCGCCAGCGAACCGCTCTTGCCCGCCCCGCCCAGCACCGCCACCGCCGGCGGCGCCCCGCCGCCGGCGAGCTCCCGGCGCACCACCCGGTCGGTCAACGCCGGCGCCCCGCACACGTCCAGCACCGCCAGCGCCACCTCCGCCGGCAGGTCGTCGGGCAGCACCGCCGCCACCGACCGGCCGAACAGGATCGCGTACCCGGCACACGGCACCTGCTCCGTGCGGCCGTCCCACCGGGTCAACCCGTCCGAGATCACCAACGGCGTCAGCGTGAGGGACACCAGCGTGGCAACCCGGTCGCCCGGGCGCAGGCCCAGCGGCGACGCCGGACCGACCTGGTCCACCGTGCCGATCAACATGCCGCCCGAACCCGTCACCGGGTTGTGCATCTTGCCGCGCGCCGCCACGATGCCCAGCACCTCCGCGCGCACCGCCGCACCGTCCCCGCCGTGCTTGGCGGCCAACTGCCGGAAACTCGCCGCGTCGAGGTTGAGCCGCTCCACCCGCACCCGCACCTCGTCCGCGGCCACCGCCGGGTCGGTGTCCAGCCGCTGCGCCGCCTGCGGCAGGACGCCCGCCGGCGCCAGCACCCGGTGGAGCCCCACGGCTGACATCACGGCTACACCCCCTCGCAAGCGGGAAGATTTACGGTACGACCATTCTTACACGGGATAATCTCCGGTACCGTACGCAGATGGACAGCGTCGGGCAGCCGTACGAGTACCGCCGCCAACCCCTCGTCGAGCCCGACTGGACCCGGCTGCCCGGCTGGCGCGCCGTCACCCGCGAACAATGGGAATCCGCCCAGTGGCAACGCGCCCACTGCGTCAAGAACGCCCGCCAGCTGCGCACCGTGCTCGGCGACCTCGTCGCCGACCGCTTCTACGCCGACCTCGCCGCCGACCAGGCCCGCTACGCCACCATGTCGATGCTGCTGCCGCCGCAGATGCTCAACACGATGGTCCCCCACGCGGTCCCCGACACCGACGCCTTCTACGCCGACCCGATCCGCCGCTACATGCTGCCCGTCGCCTCCGACCGGCTCCCCGACTGGCCCTCCCACCCGCACGCCGCCCGCGACTCCCTCCACGAACACGACATGTGGGTCGCCGAGGGCCTCACCCACCGCTACCCCACCAAGGTCCTCGCCGAGCTGCTCTCCACCTGCCCGCAGTACTGCGGCCACTGCACCCGGATGGACCTCGTCGGCAACTCCACCGCCGCCGTCGACAAGCTGCGGCTCACCCTCAAGCCCACCGACCGGTACGACGCCCACATCGCCTACCTCCGCGCCCACCCGGGCGTCCGGGACGTCGTCGTCTCCGGCGGCGACGTCGCCAACGTGCCCTGGCGCGGCCTCGAGTCGTACCTCATGCGCCTGCTCGACGTGGCGACGGTCCGCGACATCCGCCTCGCCACCAAGGCCCTCGCCGGCCTGCCGCAGCACTGGCTGCAACCCGAGGTGGTCGCCGGCCTCGAACGCGTCGCCCGCACCGCCGCCAGCCGGGGCGTCAACCTCGCCATCCACACCCACGTCAACCACGTCCAGTCGCTCACCCCGCTGGTCGCCCGCGCCGCGCAGACAGCCCTCGAAGCCGGCGTCCGCGACGTCCGCAACCAGGGCGTGCTGCTGCGCGGCGTGAACGCGACCACGCCGGACCTGCTCGACCTGTGCTTCGCCCTCCAGGGCGAGGCCGGCATCCTGCCCTACTACTTCTACCTCTGCGACATGATCCCGCACGCCGAGCACTGGCGGGTCGCCGTCTGGCAGGCCCAGGCGCTGCAACACGACATCATGGGCTACCTGCCCGGGTACGCGACGCCGCGGATCGTCTGCGACGTCCCCTTCGTCGGCAAGCGCTGGGTGCACATGGTGACGGCGTACGACCGGGACCGCGGGGTGTCCTACTGGACGAAGAACTACCGCACCTCCCTGGAGGCCACCGACGCGGCGGCGCTGGACCGGCAGCACCCGTACTTCGACCCGATCGACACGCTGCCCGAATCCGGGCGCAAGTGGTGGGCCAAGCAGGCCATCAGCGGCTGAGCCGCCGGTAGCGGCGCCCAGCCAGGTGAGCGCCCCCGGAGCAGCAGAATCAAGCCCGCCGCCACCACTGCGAAGGGTCCGGCGCAGTGTGCGCCGGACCCTTCGCGATGGCTCCGCCGGGTCAGCCCCGGAAGACGTCGCCGGCGCTGCGCGCCGCGTCCTTCACGTGCTCGCCGGCCTGCTTGGCCCGGGCTCCGGCCTTCTCGCTGGCGCCCTCGGCTTGCAGCCGCTCGTTGTCGGTCGCGTCGCCGATGCGCTCCTTGGCCGCGCCCTTCAGCTCCTCGGCCTTGTTCTGCACCTTGTCACTGAAGCTCACCAGTCAGCCCTCCTGATCCGTTGGCGGCCCCCGGTTCGGGCCCTGCCTTCTGCGTTTCTGCCCGATGCCCTGATTCGCCAAACTGGGCCTGTGCCCGTCGGTACATCGCGTAAGGCGTCCTAGGAAGCTAGGTATGATGCCGCCGCGGCGGATCGACGGCGCAGGCCCCGTCATTGCGGTCAGCTGCGCTGCGCCAGGCGCCATTCGTCGGCGAGCATGGCGAAATCGAGCCTCGTCCTCCACTCACCCTTGAAAACCTCGTGGTGCACCAGGCGGGACTCCTGGCGCATCCCCAGGCGCCGCGCCGTCCCGGCCGAGGCCTCATTGCGCTCGTCGATCCGGGCCACGATCCGATGCAACCCCAGCACGTCGAAGCCGAGGCCCAGCACCGCACGCGCGGCCTCGGTGGCATACCCCTGCCCCTGGCGGCCCGGATGCAGCACGTACCCGATCTCGCCACCGCGGTGTTCGCGGCTGTGCCAGAAGAGCACCACATCGCCGATGAGTTCGCCCGTCGCGGCGAGTTCGACACCCAGTCGAAGCTCCTGGCCCTCGTCGGTGAGCCAGGTGCGGGCCCAGCGCGACGCCAGGCGTTGCGCGATGTCGGTGCGGGTCATCGGCTCGAAGGGCAGGTAACGGCACACCTCCGCGTCGGCCCGGTAGGTGAGCAGCGCGTCGATGTCCCGGCCGGTCAGCGGGCGCAGCGACAGGCGGCCCGTGCGCAGGGGGTAGGCGGGATGGGACGGTGCCGGCTGCGGTTCATCCACCATATCGATCATCATCCCAAATCGGGCGCCTGCCGCTGCCCCCCGCAGCCGGTCGGCCGTCGAGACACCAGTTTTCTGTTCCGATGTTCCTCGCGGGCGTCCATAGTGGGGTGGTGGGAGAGATCGTTCTGATCCGGCACGGCGAGACAACCTGGAGCGCCCAGGGCCGGCACACGTCGTACACCGACCTGGAACTGACGCCCGGCGGCGAGCGGCAGGCCCGCGATGCCGGCGCCGCGCTCGCCGGCCGTGAGTTCGTGGCCGTGTTCGCCAGCCCCCGGCGGCGGGCGCGCCGCACCGCCCAGCTCGCCGGCCTGCCCGTCACCGACCTGCTGGACGACCTCGTCGAGTGGTCCTACGGCCAGTACGAGGGCCGGACCAAGGCCGAGGTGTGGGCCGACCGGCCCGGCTGGGACCAGTGGACCGAGGGTTGCCCCGGCGGCGAGTCGGCCGAGCAGGTGGGCGCGCGCCTCGACCGGGTGCTGGCCATGGTGGACCCGCTCCTGGCGCGGGGCGACGTCGCGCTCGTCGCGCACGGGCATGCCCTCCGCGTGGCCGGCGCCCGCTGGGTCGGCCTACCGGCGTCCGCCGGCGCGCTGTTCCGGCTCGACACCGCCGCCCGCTGTGTACTCGGCCACGACCACGGCCGGCGGGCTATCCAGCGGTGGAACTGTTCAACGTGACCTTGGGCGGCCGGCCCTCGTACGGCGTGGACAGCACCACCGTCGTCCGCGTCGTGACGTTCGCCGCGCGGCGGATCTCCTGGAGCAACCGCTCCAGGTCCAGCGGGCTGGCCACCCGCACCAGCAGCAGGTAGAAGTCCTCCCCCGCCACCGAGTAGCAAGAGTCGATCTCCGGCAGGTGCGCCAGCCGGTCCGGCGCGTCGTCGGGCTCGGACGGATCCAGCGGCCGGATCGCCACGAACGCGCTCAGCGGCAGCTCCAGCGCGTCGTACGCCACCCGTGCCGTGTAGCCCTTGATCACGCCGCGCTGCTCGAGCCGCCGGACCCGCTGGTGGGCGGCCGACACCGACAAGCCCACCTTCTCGGCCAGGTCGGTGTACGACAGCCGCCCGTCCGCCGTGAGCGCGGCGACGATGGCCCGGTCCGTGTCCTCCACGGCCGACAAGCTACACGCGTCGGCTTGCCGGCACCGACTCCCCCGCCGGCCGGGACTGCGCGGGCCCGGACTGCGCGGGCCCGGACTGGCCGGGCCGCCACCGGCAGCGGGCGACCACGACGGCGACGGCCAACGCGGCGCCGCCCGTCGCGAGCGCCATGTCGCGGTGCGCGTCCCACACGTCGCCCTGCTGGCCGTTGTACGCCTCCGCCGCACCCGGCGCCAAGGTCAGCGCGATCGCCCACTCGAACAGCTCGTACGCCGCGCTGGTGGACAGCACCACCTCGATGGCCCGGGTCGCCGCGCGGCCCGGCCGCCAGCCGCGGACCTCGCACAGGTGCCGGCACACCACCGGCGCCACGCACAGCCCGTACGCCAGGTGCACCAGCCGGTCGAAGTGGTTGCGCCGCCAGCCGAACGCGTCCGCCGGCCGCCAGCCGAACAGCGCGTCGAACCAGTCGTCGTACGGCACGAACGAGTAGATCCACCGGGCGGCGACGGTGTGCAGCGCCAGGAACGCCAGCACCAGCAGGAACGAGCCGAAGGGCAGCGGCCGCCGGCGCTGCACCACGACCAACGCGACAAGCGCGAGCAGCGTCAACGAGTGGTGCAGGGCCTGCTCGGCCGGCCACTGCGGGCGCCACCAGGTGGCCACCAGCAGCGCGGCGAAGGCCGCGAAGGCCAGGCGGTACGGCGCGGCGAAGCCGTCGACGGGTTCCGATGCGGTCGGCACGGCAGCACTGTAACCACCGACGGCGCGGCGGCGGATGAGCCCGCGGGCTCAGCTGCGGGTCAGCCGGCGGTGAGGGAGCGGGCGATCACCAGGCGCTGGATCTGGTTGGTGCCCTCGACGATCTGCAGCACCTTTGCCTCGCGGAACCAGCGCTCGGCCGGGTGGTCCGCGACGTAGCCGTACCCGCCGAGCACCTGCACGGCGTCGGTGGTCACCCGCATCGCCGTGTCGCTGGCGAACAGCTTGGCCTTCGCCGCCTCCGCCGAGTACGGCCGGCCGGCGTCGCGCAGCCGGGCCGCCGCGAGGGTCAGCGCCCGCGCCGCGGACACGGCGGTGGCCATGTCGGCGAGCAGGAAACCGACGCCCTGGAACTGCCCGATGGGCCGGCCGAACTGCCGCCGCTGGCCGGCGTACGCGGCGGCGTGGTCGAGCGCCGCCTGGGCCAGCCCCACCGCGCACGCGGCGATGCCCAGCCGGCCGGCGTCCAGTGCGGACATGGCGATCCGGAACCCTTCGCCCTCCGCGCCGAGGAGGCGCTCGGCGGGGACCCGGACGCCGTCGAAGACGACCTGCGCCACCGGCGAGGAGCGCAGGCCCATCGTCCGTTCCCGCTGCTGCGGCAGAAGGCCGGGCGCGCCGGCGTCGGCCACCAGGCAGGAGATCCCGCTCGCGCCGGGGCCGCCGGTGCGGCAGAACACCTGGTAGAAGTCCGCCTCGCCGGCGTGGGTGATCCACGCCTTGGTGCCGTCCACGATGTACGTGTCGCCGTCGCGCACCGCGCGGGTGGTCAGGGCGGCGGCGTCCGAGCCGCCCTGGGGCTCCGACAGGCAGTACGCGCCGAGCAGCTCGCCACCGAGCATGTCCGGCAGGAGCTTGCGCTGCTCGGCGGTGCCGTACGCGGCGACCGGGTAGCAGGCGAGGGTGTGCACGCTGACCGCCTCCGCGACGGCCAGCCAGCGGCCGGCGAGGACCTCCAGCACCTGCAGGTACACCTCGTACGGCTGGCCGCCACCGCCGTCGGACTCGGGGTACGGCAGGCCGAGCAGCCCGGAGCGGCCCAGCCGGCGGACGACCTCCCGGGGGAAGCGGCCGGCCGCCTCGTACTCGGCGACGCGCGGCGCCAGCTCGCGGTCGGCCAGCTCCTGGGTCAGCTCCAGCAGGTCGTACGCTTCGTCGCTGGGGAGGATGCGCTCGGTCACCCCCCTACCTTAACGGTCGTTCGGCACGCCGAGCAGTGCGACACACGCGGCCCGCAGCGCCGCCGGCGGGGCGACCAGCGCGTCCGTGCTGTCCGCCCACTGGTCGACGGCGCCGACCTGCGGCAACGCGCGCAGCCAGGGGTCCGCGATGGCCGAGCGCAGCGCGCGGGCCAGCCGTCCGGCGTCGAGGACCCGGAACGGCCGGTCGTGGAACCCGCGCACCCCCGGGTCGACCGGCGGCGCCAGCCCCACCGCGTTGGTCCGGCCGGCGACCAGCTCGTACGCCCGGCACAACGCCTCCTCGCGGGCCGGCCAGTCCGGCGCGGACAGCGCCGCGGCGACCGCGGCGGCGACGTCCGCGATGCCCGGCAGCCCGGCGAACGCCGTGCCCAGCCACTTGCCGTACGGCGGGTAGCGCCGACCCAGCAGCAGGCACAGCCGCATCAGGTCGCGGACCAGCCTGGCGGCCAGCACTGCGCTGCCCGTGCCGTCGCCCACCTCGGCCGCCCGGCCGGCCAGGTGCTCCTCCTGCCCGACGCGCGCCCACTGGGCCGCCAGCACGTACCGCCAGACGTCGTCGGGATACCAGGCCAGCGCCGCCCGGGCAGTGGTGAGCGCCCCGCCCAGCCCGTCGTGGTACACCGCACCGCCGGTGACCTCCGCCAGCCGTTGCGTCGGGGTGGCGAGCCAGTCCAGCGGCCGGACGCCGGCGCGCGGGTCGAAGCCCAGCCGACCGGCCCAGAACTCGGCCGCGGTGGTGACGTCGACCCCGTGCCGGTCACCGTCGTGCGCCGCCACGCCGAGCCCGGTGGTCGGGGTCCCGGTGAACCGGGTCGGCCGGCCCAGGAACGTGGCCGGCAGGCCGGCGTCCACGGCGGCCAGCAGGTCGGCGGCGCGCGGGGCGTCCGCGGGGTGCAGGAAGACCTGCAGCCGCAACCCCCAGTCGTGGTCAGTGGACCGGGGCGTGTCGTAGCCGAGCAGCTCCGAACCGCTGTCCAGGCGGCCGGCCGCGTACGGCAGGCCGGGGAAGGACCGGGCCAGCAGCGGGCCGACGACGTCGGCGTGGAATCGGCGGGACAGCTCCAGGCCCGGCACGAACGTCATCCCGACAGCGTGGCCGCGCGCCCTCGCCCACACCAGTGGATATTCACCTTCTAGGCTGCGGGGCATGGAATACGTGCGGCTCGGCTCCACCGGCATGAAGGTGTCCCGGGTGTGCCTCGGGATGATGACGTACGGCTCGCGCGCCTGGCGGGACTGGATCCTCCCCTACGACGAGGCGGCGCCCATCGTCACGCGGGCCGTCGAGCTGGGCGTGACGTTCTTCGACACCGCCGACATGTATTCCGTGGGCGCCAGCGAGGAGGTCACCGGCAGGCTGCTGCGGACGCTCTTCACCAACCGGGACGACTACGTGCTCGCCACCAAGGTCTACAACCCGATGGGGGAGGGCCCGAACGAGCGCGGCCTGTCCCGCAAACACATCATGGCGGCGATCGACGACTCGCTGCGCCGGCTGGGCACCGACCACGTGGACCTCTACCAGATCCACCGGTGGGACTACGAGACGCCGATCGAGGAAACCATGCAGGCGCTGCACGACGTCGTACGCGCCGGCAAGGCCCGCTACCTCGGCGCGTCGAGCATGTGGGCGTGGCAGTTCGCCAAGGCCCAGCAGGTGGCGGCGGCGGCCGGGTTGACGCCGTTCGTCGCCATGCAGAACCACTACAACCTCGTCTACCGGGAGGAGGAGCGGGAGATGCTCCCGCTCTGCGTCGACCAGGGCGTCGGCGTCATCCCGTGGAGCCCGCTCGCCCGCGGCCGCCTCGCCGCGACGGGCCGCGACACCACCCGCGCCCGCACCGACGAGTACGCCCGCCGCCTCTACGACGACACCGACTCCCAGGTGATCGACGCCGTACGCACGGTCGCCGACGCGCGCGGCATCCCACCCGCGCAGGTGGCCCTGGCCTGGTTGCTGGGCCGGCCCGCTGTGGTGGCGCCGATCATCGGCGCCTCGCGGGAGGGACACGTGGCGGACGCGGCCGCCGCCGTCGGCGTGCGGCTCACCGCGGAGGAGGAGGCGCTGCTGTCGGCGCCGTACCGGCCGCGCGCGGTGGCGGGGCACGAATGACCGCGAACGCCCAGCCGCTGCTCGCCGTGGACACGCCGAGCCTGTACTTCCGCGCGTTCTTCGGCGTGCCCGAGTCCGCCGCCAAGGCGCCCGACGGCATCCCGGTGAACGCGGTCCGCGGGTTCCTCGACATGCTCGCCACCCTCATCCGGACCCGCCGACCCGACCGCGTCGTGTGCGCCCTGGACGCCGACTGGCGACCGGCGTGGCGGGTCGCGCTGCTGCCGTCGTACAAGGCGCACCGGGTGGCCACCGGGGCGATCGAGGAGGTGCCGGCAAGCCTGGAACGGCAGGTCCCGGTCATCCTCGACGTGCTCGCCGCCGTCGGCATCCCCGCGTACGGCGTCGCCGGCTACGAGGCCGACGACGTGCTGGGCACGCTCGCCGCCACCGCCCCCGGCCCGGTCGAGGTGGTCTCCGGCGACCGGGACCTCTACCAGCTCATCGACGACGCCCGCGGCGTCCGCCTGTTGTACTGCGGTCGCGGCGTGGCCAAGCTGGAGGTGTCCGACGACGCTGCCGTGCGGGCCAAGTACGGCGTGCCGGCGGCCGGGTACGCGGACTACGCGGCGCTGCGCGGCGACCCCAGCGACGGGCTGCCCGGGGTGGCCGGGGTGGGCGAGAAGACGGCCGCCCGCCTGGTGGACCGCTACGGCGGCCTGCCCGGCATCCTCGCCGCCATGGACGACCCGGCGGCCGGGTTCGCGCCGGGGGTGCGCGCGAAACTCGCGGCCGCGAAGGACTACCTCGCCGTCGCCCCGGACGTCGTGCGCGTCGCCCTCGACGTACCGCTGCCCGATGCGGACCCGGCGCTGCCCGCCGCGCCGGCCGACCCGGACGCGCTGTTCGCGCTCGCCGAGCGCTGGAACCTCGCCAACTCCTGCCGCCGCCTGATCGACGCCATCACCGTGGCCGCCGACGGGCGCTGACCCACCGCCCGGTCGCGACGGGACCGGCGCCGCGAAGGCGCCGGTCCCGATACGTGCCCGGTGTGTCAGGTCAGGGGATCATGCAGATCGCGTACGGGGTCACCGTGGCGTTCCCGGTGCTCGTCCGCGTGAGGGTGAACTCCCACGTCCGGTTCTCCGCGTCGGTCTGCACCCGACCGGACGCCGACTGACTGACCGATCCGGCAGAGACGGTGAAGCCACCGGCCAGGACAACCTGCCCCGCGCCGCACGCCACGGTCACCGAGCGGCCGTTGCCGTTCACATTCGCCGCCGTACCGAGCACCTTCGTGACGTTCGCGGGGCCAGCGGGCCCCGCGGCACCGGCCGGCCCGGCGGGACCGACGGCTCCGGCCGGCCCGGCCGGCCCGGCCGGACCGGTGTCGCCGGCCTCGCCCTTGTCGCCCTTGACGCCGGCCTCGCCCTTGTCCCCCGCCGGACCCTGCGGCCCGGTTTCGCCCTGCGGACCCTGCGCACCGGTCGCGCCGGCCTCGCCCTGGGCACCTTGGTCGCCCTTGTCGCCCTTCTCGCCCTGCACGCCGGGCAGGCCGATGAGGGAAGCAAGCCACGCCTCCGGGGACCCAGTGAACCCAGCCGCGACGGCAACCTCGTACGCACTCGAGCCCGTGTCACCCTTCTCGCCCAGGGCGCCCGTGGCACCGGTGTCGCCCGTGTCGCCCTTCTCGCCCTGCACGCCGGGGAGCCCGATCAGGGAAGCAAGCCACGCCTCCGGGGACCCAGTGAACCCAGCCGCGACCGCAACCTCGTACGCACTCGAGCCGGCGTCGCCCTTCTCGCCCCGGGCACCGGTCGCACCGGCAGCGCCAGTGTCACCCTTCTCGCCTTGAACGCCGGTCGCGCCGGTCTCGCCCTGAGCGCCCGTGGCACCGCTGTCGCCCTTCTCGCCCTGAGCGCCTGTGGCACCGTTGGCGCCAGTCTCGCCCTTC
>DASQDS010000428.1:0-3357 GCA_035634075.1 Pilimelia sp.
AGCTGCGGCGGGTGGCCGCCGCCGAGCGGGCCGGCGGGAGCGCCGCCGGGCACGCGCGCGAGGCGCTGGCCCTGGCCGCCGTGACGGGCTCGTTGGCGGCACCGGCCGGCCAGCGCCTGGCGGCCGTGGGCTGACGATGGCGTGGGACGCGCTGCGGGACCTGCTCCGGCTCGCCGACGTGTTGATCTTCGGCTACTTCGTGGCCATCAACACCAGCTACCTGGCGCTGCTGGTCTTCGCCGGCATGGAGTTCGTCAGCCACCGGCGCCGCTCCGCGTTCACCGGCGCGGACGACATGTTCCGCAGCCCCCTCACGATGCCCATCTCCGTCATCGTGCCGGCCTACAACGAGGGCGCCGGCATCGTGCCCGCGGTGCAGGCCATCACCGCCCTGCGCTACCCGCGGTTCGAGATCGTCGTGGTCGACGACGGCTCCTCCGACGACACCTTCGAACGGCTCCGCCAGCAGTTCGACCTCGTCCAGGTGCCCCGGATGGTGCCCCGCGACGTGGCGTTCACCGGCGCGGTGCAGTCCGTGCACGTCGCCCGGGACAACCCCGAGACGCTGGTCGTCATCCGCAAGGCCAACGGCGGCAAGGCCGATGCCCTCAACGCGGGCATCAACCTCGCGCGGTTCCCGCTGCTGTGCATGGTGGACGCCGACTCGGTCCTCGACCCGGAGGCGCTGCTGTCGGTCGCGAAGCCGTTCGCCGACGACCCACTGCGGATGGCCGCCACCGGCGGGGTGATCCGGATCGCCAACGGCTGCCGGGTGGTCGCCGGCCGCGTCGTCGAGGTCGGGATGCCCGACCGCTGGCTGGCCCGCATCCAGGTCGTCGAGTACCTGCGTGCCTTCCTGATGGGCCGGGCCGGCTGGTCGCGGCTGGGCGGCCTGGTGGTGATCTCGGGTGCGTTCGGCGTGTTCCGCCGCGACCTCGTCGTGCAGGTCGGCGGCATGGCGCACGACTGCATCGGCGAGGACGCCGAACTCGTCGTCCGCCTGCACCACCACCTGCGGGCCCGGCGGGCCGACTACCGCATCGTGTTCGTCTCCGAACCGGTCTCCTGGAGCGAGGCGCCCAACTCACTGCGCGTCCTGGGCCGCCAGCGCCGCCGCTGGCACCGCGGACTCACCGAGATCCTCCGCAAGCACCGCCGGATGGTCGGCAACGCCCGGTACGGCCGGGTTGGGCTGGTGGCGCTGCCCTGGTACGTCGCCTTCGAGCTGCTGGCCCCCATCGTGGAGGTGGCGGCGGTGGTGCTTCTGCCGGTCAGCTACCTGCTCAATGTGGTCAGCATCGACTTCGCCTGGCGGTTCCTGCTGGTGGCGTACGGCTATGCCCTGCTCATCAGCCTGACCTCGCTCCTGCTGGAGGAGCTGTCGTTCCACCGCTACCCCCGCTGGCGGGACCTCGGCATCGGCGTGCTGGCGGCGGTGCTGGAAAACTTCGGCTACCGGCAGATCATGGCGGCGTGGCAGCTGCAGGGCATGTGGGCCGCCCTGCGCCGCCGGCAGGCCGTCTGGGGCACGATGACCCGCGCCGGCTTCGAGGCGGGCGCGACCGGCGGCGGAGTCAGCCCCGACGCCGCCCGCCCTGAGCTGGCCCGCGCCGATCATGCACAGGTGGCGCCGGAGTCGCGGTGAGACCTGCCGCTGTCCCGGCCCCACCCGTGCATGATCGGCTTTATGGGGGCGGCGGGTCAGGCTGCGTGGCGGAGACCGTTTCCGGAGGTGGTGCTGACGAGGCAGGCGGCGGCCATCATGGTGCCGGCGGCGTACGTGTACAGGCGCTCCCACGCCGCCGCGTAGGCCGGGTTCCAGGCCGGCCCCGCGTACTCCGCGAGGGTGGCGAGCAGGGCCGAGCCGACGGCGGCGTAGTGGTCCAGGCGGACGCCGTAGCGCACGTGCGCCCGGCCCATGGCGGCCAGCACCGGTTGCAGCTGCTCGGGGCGGTCGAATTGCGTGACGAGCGCGATGACCGCGGTGAGCAGCCGCTCCCGTTGCGGCGTCAGGTCCGGGGCGAACATGGGCCGCAGCTCCGGCCGGGCCGTGAACAGCCGGTCGTAGAAGCTGGCGATCAGCTCGTCAGCCACGGGGGCGACGAGGGCGAGGCTCTCCTGGAGCAGGAAATGGTCCCGCGTGATGGTGGGGTCGTCCGGCATGGCCGCCTCCCGGGTCGGTGACGTCGCTCTGGGAACGAAACGAGCGCTCCGGGATCTCCCGGAAGCGCTCGTCACCCTGAGAGTAGAGATCGATACATCTCGTCACAAGAGCGCCTCTGAACTCGGCATACTTCCGCGTACTTGCCGCCTGCAAGTGCAGTTGGCCTCGTGGCGGTCAGCCGGCTGGCCGGACGACCGGGTGCCGCAGGCCCGGGTGCGCCGCCGGCAGCGACCTGCGCAGCACCCACCAGCTCACGGCGAGGCACGCGGCCACCAGCGGCCACGTCAGCGCGGCCCGCGCGACCGTCAGCGCCAGCACCTGGTCCGCGGCGTAGAGGGGCACCAGCACCGCCAGGCGCAGCACGTACTGCACGACCCACACCCCACTGGCTCGGCCGTACGCCCGCAGCAGCGCCCGGTCCCGGCGCCACCGCGCCCGCTGGCCGAGCACGGCGCCGACCACCACGCCGAGCAGCGGCCAGCGCACCACGATGCTCACCAGCCAGGCCAGCGCGCTGGCCGCGTTGCCAACCACCTGGAGGAGGAAGAAGTCGGCCGCCCGGCCCGTCCGAATCGCGATCGCGGCGGCCACGCAGACGCCGAGCAGGCCGAGCAGCACGGCGCGCGGCCGGTGCCCGCGGCGCAGCCGCCACCCCGCCACCACGGCGGCCGTCAGCGCCGCGCACAGCACCCCGGCCCACACGGACTCCCCGGCCGCCCACCAGCCGGCGCCGAAGGCCACCGGCGGCAGCGTCGCCTCCACCGCGCCCCGCCGACCGCCGAGCAGGTCGACCAGCGCGTCGTCCCGCCGCGGCGCCGCGTCCGTGCGCTTCGGGACCACGCGTCCTCCCCTCCCGGCGTGCCGCTGAGCGTCGGACCCGAACGTAACGCACGGGTAACGGCCGCCGCGCCCGCCGTCGGGTGCTGCCGGGTGCTGTCGTGTACTGCCGGGCGGTGCCGGGTGTTGCCGGGTCAGCGCCGGCGGTGCCACCACAGCGGGCCGGGATGCAGCGACCACGCCAGCCGGCGCCACCAGGGGCGGCGGGAGCGCAACTCGCGCACGTACGCCAGCGCCTGTTCGCCCGCCCGTCCGGCGGCCGCCGGGTCCGGGGACTCCGCCGCGAACGCGCCGACGTTGACCAGCTCGGCGAGGCCGTCCAGCGGGGGAGCCCACGCCGCGCGCGGTGCCGGCGG
>DASQDS010000429.1:0-2526 GCA_035634075.1 Pilimelia sp.
GGCTCGCCGGCGGGCGGGGCGCCACCGGCCGCGGCCAGGGCGGCCAGGACCGCCGCCGCGGTGTGCCGGCCGATGCCGGGCACCTCGGCGATCTCCTCCTCCGACGCGGCCGACAGCCGCTTGAGGGAGCCGAAGTGGCGCAGGAGGGCCTTGCGGCGCACCTCACCCAACCCCGGCACGGCGTCGAGGCTGGAGGCGGTCATCCGCTTCGAGCGGCGCTGGCGGTGGTACGCGATGGCGAACCGGTGTGCCTCGTCCCGCACCCGCTGGAGCAGGTAGAGGGCCTCGGACGTGCGCGGCAGGATCACCGGGAAGTCCTCCGCCGGCAGCCACACCTCCTCCAGGCGCTTGGCGAGGCCGCACACGATGACGTCCGCGACGCCGAGCCGGGCCAGGACCGCGGCGACGGCGTTCACCTGCGGCTGGCCGCCGTCGACGACGACAAGCTGCGGTGGGTACGCGAACTTGCGCGGCCGGCCGGTCGTCGGGTCGATGCCCGGCAGCACCGCGGTCGCGAGCTGCCCGTCGGCGGGGTCGGCCGGGTCGGCGGGGTCGGCCGGCGCGTCGGGATGGGCCAGCGAGTTGGGTGTCGGCGGGCCCGCGGGGTCGGCGCTGTCGCCCGCCGCCTCGGCCGTCGCCTCCAGATATCGGGTGAAGCGCCGCCGGAGGACCTCCGACATGGCCGCCACGTCGTCGGTGCCGCCGCCGTGCCGGTCCCCCCGGACGGCGAACCGCCGGTACTCACCCTTGCGCGGCAGGCCGTCCTCGAAGACGACCATGCTGGCCACGACGTCGGTGCCCTGGATCTGCGAGACGTCGAAGCACTCGATGCGCAGCGGCGGCGTGTCCATGCCGAGGGCCTCGGCGATCTCCTCCAGCGCCTTGCTGCGGGTGGTCAGGTCGCCCGCGCGCCGCAGCTTGTGCTGGGCCAGCGCCTGGCCGGCGTTGCGGGCGACGGTCTCCAGCAGCGCCCGCTTGTCGCCGCGTTGCGGCACCCGCAGGCTCACCCGGGAGCCGCGGTGCTCGGAGAGCCAGTCGGCGAGCGCCTCGGCGTCCGCCGGCAGGTCCGGCACCAGCAGCTCGCGGGGGACGTCGCCCTCGCCGTGCCGGTCCCCGTAGACCTGGGTGCAGAAGTGGTGGACCAGGTCGCCGGTGCTGAGCTCCTCCGTCTTCTCCACCACCCAGCCGCGCTGCCCGCGCACCCGCCCACCCCGCACGTGGAAGACCTGGACGGCCGCCTCCAGCGGATCCTCGGCGAAGGCGACCACGTCCGCGTCCGTGCCGTCGCCCAGCACCACCGTCTGCTTCTCCATCGCGCGGCGCAGGGCCGCCAGGTCGTCGCGCAGGCGGGCCGCGCGCTCGAACTCCAGCTGAGCCGAGGCGGCCAGCATGTCGCGTTCGATGCGCTTGACCATCGCGTCGGTGCTGCCGGCCATGAAGTCGACGAAGTCGCCGACGATGCGCCGGTGCTCCTCGGCGCTGACCTGCCCGACGCACGGCGCGGAGCACTTGCCGATGTAGCCCAGCAGGCAGGGCCGGCCGACCTGACTGGCACGTTTGAAGACGCCCGCGGAGCAGGTGCGGGCGGGGAAGACGCGCAGCAGCAGGTCGAGCGTCTCGCGGATGGCCCAGGCGTGCGAATACGGCCCGAAATACCGCACGCCCTTGCGCTTGGCGCCGCGCATGACCTGCAGCCGCGGGAACTCCTCGTCGAGCGTCACGGCGAGGAACGGGTACGACTTGTCGTCGCGGTAGCGCACGTTGAAGCGGGGGTCGTACTCCTTGATCCAGGTGTACTCCAGCTGGAGTGCCTCGACCTCGCTGCCGACCGTGACCCAGTCGACGCCGGTGGCGGTGGTGACCATCTGCTGCGTGCGCGGGTGCAGCGACCACTGGTCGGCGAAGTAGGAGTTGAGGCGGCTGCGCAGGCTCTTCGCCTTGCCCACGTAGATCACCCGGCCGGTGCCGTCGCGGAACCGGTAGACCCCGGGAGCGTCAGGGATCGTGCCGGTCGCCGGCCGATACGTCGATGGGTCAGCCACGCCCAAAAGCGTAGTCGCCCCCACCGACACCCAACCCGGACAGGCCGCCGCCCCGGCACCGCGGTGGCGGGCCGGGGCGGCGCGACGGGGCGTCAGGCGAGGGTGATGCTGTCCCCCTGGACGTTGATGTCGACCGCGGGGAGCGGGGTCTTCGCCGGCCCGCCCTTGACCGAACCGTCCTCGATCGAAAACTTGCTCTGGTGGCAGTTGCAGTTGATCGTCCCGGCGTCGACGGTCGACAGCGGGCAGCGCTGGTGCGTGCAGATGGCACTGAACGCCTTGAACTGGTTCGCCACCGGCTGCGTCACCACGACCTTCTCGGCGGCGATGATCGTCCCGCCGCCGACGGGGACGGCGCTTGCTTTGACCAGCTCGGCCGCGCCGCCGCCCGCGCTCGTGGGCGCGTCGGTCGGCTCGGCCACGGTCGGGTCGCCGGGGGCCGGCGCCCCGGCGTCGCCCCCGTCGCCGTCGTCGCCCCCGCAGG
>DASQDS010000430.1:0-24629 GCA_035634075.1 Pilimelia sp.
GCCGGGCCGGGCCAACCACGCGTCGGCCAGCCGAGGATCCGGCTGGCCGACGCGTGGCGGGGTACCAACCGACATGCCGCCCCCCCGTTGTCGCATCCTCTGTCTCAACAGAGAAGGGCAACCCTTGCGGCAATGTCAACCCCGAGCACTGGCAACTCGTCACTCGGTGCGCAGCGCCACCGCGACCCGGGTCCTCGCCGCCCAGCCGGCCGGCAGCAGCGCGCCGCCCACCGCGATGACCAGCCCGGCCAGGCCGAAGAGCAGCAGCTCGACCGGGCCGTACACGTCGAGGACCGAGTTCGGCAGGCGGAAGCCGACGCTGCCCGCCATCTCCGTGATGACGGTGCGTTGCAGCAGCACACCGACCGCCGTGCCGACCAGGCCACCGACCAGGCCGGTGACCACCACCGAGGCGATGACCATCGCCGTGGTCTGCCGGGGGCTCATCCCGAGGGCCTTGTGCACCCCGAGGTCGTGCACGCGCTCCCGGGTCTCCAGCACCACCGTGTTCAGGACGCCGAGGCCGGCGACGACCATCAGCATGAGGCTGAGCATTCCGGTGAGCGTGTTGATCACGATGATCATCTCATCGACCTCGTGCTCGAGGAGGTCGGCCACCGCGCCGACCGGATCCAGCGCCGCCGTCAGCGCGGTGGCGTACGCCGCGGCGTCGGCGCCGGCCCGCACGGTGACGTAGTACACCGACGGCGCCAGCTCCGGCTCGGCCGCGCTGAGGGTGGCGATGCCGGTGACGACCTGCATGCCGTCGCTGTCGGTGTTGAACACCTCACCGACGATCGTGGCGCTGATGTCGACGCGCTTGTGGGTCAACACGATGCTGTCACCCACCCGTTTGCCGGCAGCCGTCAGGAACGGGGTCGAGACGACGATCTGCCCCGGCCCGGTCAGCCAGCTGCCCGACACCATCCGGTAGTAGCGCGCCGAGTCGGGCCCGGTGACGGCGACCGCGTCGAGCTCGCCGGTGAGCCCGGCAGCGGTGATCTCGGTGCGGGCCACGCCCATGTACCCGCCGGTGCCCCCCTGGGCGGCGATCACCTTCTCGATCGCGGCCGGGTCGTCGAACGGCTGCGGCTTCCGTGGGCCCGGCGGCGGCCCTTCCGTGTTCACCCGGTGCGGCGCCCCGACCTGGACGTCGGCGATGTCCTCGACCTCCTGGACCCGACTCAGCGACGTGCCCAGCCCGACGGCGAAGGTGACGGCGGCAGCGCCGAACGCGATCGCGGCGACGATGCTGAGCGCCCGTACCGGCCTGGCGAAGGGATGGGCCAGGCCGAGCGTCACCGGCCGGGAGATCGGCAACCGGCCGGTCAGCCGGGCCGCCCACTGGCCCCGGCCGGGTCGGGGGGTGCGGCCGACGGCGAGCGCGTCGACGCTGCGCAACCGGCCGGCTCGGGCGGCGGCGCCCCAGGCGGTTGCCGCCACCAGGGCGAGCGCCCCACCGACCACCACCGCGCTGACCCATGGCTCGACACCGCTGTCGCTCGTCCCGTAGAGCCGGTTTGTCTGCGCCAGGATCGGCACGGTCAGGAGGCTGCCGGCGACCGCACCGAGGGCCGCACCGACCGTGGCCGGGATGAGCGCCTGACCCACGTACGCCCGAACCACCTGGGCCGGGGTGAAGCCGAGCGCTTTGAGGATGCCGATCCGGCGGGTGGCGGTGCTGACCGCACCTGCGATCACGTTGCCGATGATCAGCACCGCCATGACCACGCCCAGCACGCCGAATGCGATCAGGAACGGCACCAGCAGGACGGTCTCGCCGGTCGCCTCCCGGCGGACCTCGAGCCACGACACGGCGCTGGCGAGCGCGTCGGCGGGGACCGTCGCCGCCACCGCGGCCCGGCCCGCCTCGACCTCCTCGGCCGTGCCGGCCGCGGAGAATCGATAGAGCATCTGGTACGTGCGGGGAGCGTCTGCTGCGGTCCAGCCGGCGAGCTGCGCCGGGGTGGTCCAGGCGTCGGCGGTATCGCTGATCGACCGGGCCAGCCCGACGACGGTCACCGTGCCCGGCCTGTCGGACACCGTCCACTGCTGGCCGATCACCGTCGGCGGCAACCGCAGGTTGCCCCCCGCAGCCAGCACGATCTCCCCGGGGCCGGTCGCCCACCGGCCTTCCACGACGGCGACCCGATCGACCGTGCCGCCTGCGTCGGCACGCCCGACGACGGTCAGCGGCGGGACCGGGCGGCCCCCGGGATCGGTCAGGGCGAGCTGCGCGGTGGCGAACGGTCCTGCCGACGCGGCCACCCCCGTGGCGCCCGCGGACGCGGCAAGCTGTGCCTCGGTGACCGCACCGGCGTCGAACTCGGCCGCGAGATGCGCGCCCCGCTGCTGCGTGAACGCCCGGTCGAACGGTCCGTGTGAGGCCACCATCATGGAGCCGCCCAGGACCGCCGAGGTGACCGCGATCAGCACGACCAGGCCGATCACGACCGTCTGGACCCGCCGCCGGCCCACCCCGGAGCGGACCACGCGACCCAACGCGCTCATCGGACCCGCGCCAACGCGGTGTCGGCGGCGACCCGCCCGTCGAGGAGCTGGACGGTCCGGGTCGCGCACGTCTCCGCGAGGACGAGGTCGTGGGTGACGACGATGATGGTCTGGCCGTCGGCGTGCAGCTCGGTCAGCAGCCGCATGACGTCCTCGCCGGAGGCGGTGTCCAGCGCCCCGGTCGGTTCGTCGGCCAGCAACAGCGCCGGCCGGTTCATCAGCGCGCGGGCGACGGCGACCCGCTGCCGCTCGCCGCCGGAGAGCCGCCCCGGGTACGCGGCGGCGTGCCGGTCGACGCCGAGCCGCCCGAGCAGCTCGGCGGCCCGACGCTGGGCGGCGACCCGGCCCATCCCGGCCAGCTGCGCCGGCAGCATGACGTTGTCGGCGACGGTCAGGTCGTCGAGCAGGTTGAAGAACTGGAACACCAGGCCGATCCGGGCCCGCCGGTACCGGGCGGACGCCGCTTCACCGAGCTCGTCGACGCGGACCCCGTCGACGGTGACCGTGCCGCTGCTCGGCCGGTCCAGCCCGGCCACCAGGTTCAGCATCGTCGACTTGCCGCTGCCGGACGGGCCGAGGATCGCCACCGCCTCGCCGGGTGCGACATGCAACGACACCTCCCGCAGCGCCGGCGGTCCGTCGTCGTACCGGCGCGTCACCTCATGAAGTTCGATAAGCGGTGCTGCCATGTCCCGTCTCCTCGCGTGGTCGTGAGCTCGCGGCGCTCACGCTATGGGCGGGCCCGGAACGGACGCATCGGCAGCGGGAGGCATCTTCGGTACCGCACCGGGATGATCGGCGCCGGCGTCATCCCCGGGATGTAGTCGGGCGGCGTAGGCCTGCCGCTCCCGCGGCGGATACCACCGGCCCGGCCCGGCGGCGAGAATGAGCCGATGAAGGGGCGTGCGATCGTGACTCGGCTGCGGTCCGGTATCCGATCCCTGGCGCGTCCGGTCGGCTCATTGCCCCCGTTGTCGCGCCGGGGGCAGGTGTTCGACGCGCTCGTGGCGTTGGGCCTCGGGCTCGTCGCCTTCCAAGCGGGTGACTCCCAGGCCGACCGGCCGGCACCGCACGGGATCGAGTTCCAGCCGGGCACGCTCCCCCCGGGGGAGCGGCTGCCCCCGCCACCCGAACCGGTGTGGCCACCGTTCCTGCCGGTCGAGGACGACGTGACCGGCTGGACGACGGCCCTGCTCATGTTGGTCGTCCTACCGCTGGTGTTCCGCCGCCGGTACCCGCTGGGCGTACTCTGGATCCTGCTGGCGATGGCGGCGGCGGTGAACGACAACCCGGCCGCGCTGCGGCTGTCGTTCTTCGCCTGCGTCATCGCCGGCTACAGCGCCGCCGTGTTCAGCCCGTTCAAGGTGCCGGCGTTGGCCAGCCTGCCGGCGGCGGCGGTCCTCCACGCCGGGCTGCAGTCCGACGCCAGTTCCGTCTCCGACAGCGCCGTGCCGTTCCTGATCCTGCTCCCGATCGCGGTGGCGGCCGAAGGGCTGCGCCGGTGGAAGCAGCACGCCGACGACGGCCGCGCGCGGATGTCGGCGATGGAGCACGAGCAGTTGGCGGCGCTGCGCCGGGCGACCGAGGTGGAGCGCGCCCGGATCGCCCGGGAGCTGCATGACGTGGTGACCCACAACGTCAGCGTCATGGTGATCCAGGCCGGCGCCGCCCGCAAGATCATGCAGGCCACACCCGACGAGGCGCGGGCGGCGCTGCTGGCGGTGGAGGCCAGCGGCCGGGCGGCGATGACCGAGTTGCGGCACGTGATGGGGCTGCTCACGATGGACGGCGACGGTGACGGCCAGGAGGGGGCGATCGACCTGGCGCCGCAACCGGGGCTCGACGGGCTGACCGCGCTGGTGCGGCGGATGCGGGACTCCGGCGTCGAGGTCGAGCTGCTCGTGCGCGGGCAGCGGGGGCCGCTGCCGTCCGGCATCGAGCTGACCGTGTACCGGCTGGTGCAGGAGGCCCTGACGAACACGGTCAAACACGCAGCCGGCGCGTCCGTGCGCGTGCTCGTCGAGTTCGGCGGGGACCACCTGCGGATCGAGGTCACCGACACCGGTGGCACACCCGGCGCGACCGCCGGTGGCGGCACCGGACGCGGGCTGATCGGTCTGCGGGAGCGGCTGGCGGTCTACGGCGGCACCCTGCAGGCCGGCCCACGCCTCACCGGCGGTTACCGCATCCAGGCCCGCATCCCGGTGGAGGCGGCATGACGGCGGCGTTGCGGGTGGTGGTGGCTGACGACCAGGCGCTGGTCCGGGCCGGGTTCCGGATGATCCTGAACGCTGACGGGATCGAGGTGGTCGCCGAGGCGACGACCGGCGCGGAGGCGGTCGACGCGGTCCAGCGGCACCGGCCCGATGTGGTGCTGATGGACATCCGGATGCCCGACATGGACGGGCTGGCGGCCACCCGCCAGATCCTGGCCGGCGCCGGCGAGGCACCCCGCGTCATCATGCTGACGACCTTCGACCTCGACCACTACGTGTACGCGGCGCTGACCGCCGGAGCCAGCGGCTTTCTGCTCAAGGACGTCACCCCGGAGCAGCTGGTGGGTGCCGTCCGACTCGTCCGCTCCGGCGACGCGCTGCTGGCGCCGGCGATCACCCGCCGACTGGTGCAACGGTTCGCCGAGCGCGACACCGACCCGCCGGCGATCCATCGGGACCTGACGGCCCTGACGCCGCGCGAGCTGGAGGTGCTGGGCCTGCTGGCGCACGGGTTGAGCAACGCCGAACTCGCCGGCCGCCTGCACCTGTCGGAGGCGACGGTGAAGACGCACGTCGCCCGGATCCTGGCCAAGCTCGGCCTCCGCGACCGGGTCCAGGCGGTCGTCGTCGCGTACCGCACCGGCCTGGTCGCCCCCTGACCGTCGCCCAAAAGCGTAACCCATGAGTTACGCTTCTGCCGTGGACGAGGTGGTGGGCGCGATCGCCGACCCGATACGGCGGGAGGTCCTGCTGATGCTGCGCGACGAACCGCTCACAGCCGGGCAGATCGCCGACCGGTTCCCGATCAGCCGACCCGCCGTCAGCCGCCACCTGCGCGTGTTGCGGGAGGCCGGCCTGGTGCGCGACACAGCCGATGGGCGCCGCCGCGTGTACACGCTGGTGACCGCACCGCTCGATGAGCTGGCGGGGTGGCTCGGACGGCTGGCGCGCCCGGCCGGCTGGCAGCACCGCCTCGACGCGCTGGAGACCGAGGTCTACCGCACCCGCCGCGAGCGGCACTCCGCCGCCGGGCGCCAACCATCTCAGAAGGAGACCGCATGAGCCCGACACCCACCGGCCGGCTGTTCGGCAAGGACCTTGTGCTGATCCGTACGTTCCGCGCACCCGTGGTCGACGTCTGGGCCAGCCTGACCGATCCGGGCCGCACGGCACGGTGGTTCGGGCCCTGGGAAGGCGATGCCGCACCGGGGCGCACGATCAAGGTGCAGATGGCACACGAGGAGGGCAAGCCCTGGATGGACATGACGATCGAGGCGTGCGAGCCTCCGCGCCGGCTGGCGGTCTCCGCCGTGGACGAGAACGGCAGCTGGCACCTCGACCTGGAGCTGGCCGAGAGCGCGGGCGTGACCGAGCTGCGTTTCACGCAACACCTGACCGACACGGAGATCCTCGGCGAGGTCGGACCGGGCTGGGAGTACTACCTGGACGCCCTGGCGGCAGCCCACGACGACCGGCCGGCGCCGGACTTCGACGACTACTACCCGGCCATGAAGGACCACTTCGACGCGCAGAGGTAGTCGGGGGCCCGGGGCCGCCGCGGCCGTCCGGACACGGCTTCAGCCCGACGCCGCCCAGAAGGCCATCGCCAGGCCGAGCGCGCGTTCATCGCCGGTCGTCGTGCCGGACATCTTGTTCATGGCGTACGCGATCGTGGTGCGGGCGTCCATGTCGATGATGGCCAGCGAGCCGCCGTACCCTCCCCAGTAGAGGGTGTTCGGGTGCGGCATGAACCCGGTGTCCAGGGCGAATCCCAGGCCGAAGCGCATCGGCACACCGAGGATGAGGTCGACGCCCTCGATCTGCGGCTCGAGCGCCCGCCGGCAGCCGGCCTCCGACAGGAACCGCCGGCCCTTGGCCACGCCGCCGTTCGCCAGGATCGCGTGGATCTCCGCCACCGCGCGGGCATGCCCGATGCCGCCGACGGCCGGGATCTCCGCGCCGCGCCACTCCCGCGTCCGGGTGACCGCGACAGCCAGCTCCGGGTTGCCGGCCACGTTCCGGCGCAGCTCGGTATCGCCGTCGCCGCCCATCGGCGGCGGGCCCGGCGGCGGGATCAGCTCGGCGACCCGGCCGTCCTCCGACGACGGCAGGCCGATGTGGAAGTCGGCGCCCAGCGGCGCGGCGATCTCCTCGCGGAACACCGTGCCCAGCGACCGGCCGGTGATCCGCCGCACCACCTCGCCGACGAGATAGCCGTAGGTCATCGCGTGGTAGCCCGACGCCGTGCCGGGCGCCCAGAACGGCTCCTGCGCCGCCAGCAGCGCGGTCGCCTTCTCCCAGTCGTACAGGTCCTGCCCCGTCATCGGCTCCCGCCAGCCGCAGAGCCCCGCTGAGTGGCTCATCAGCTGGGCGACCGTGACCGCGCCCTTGCCGGCGGCCCGGAACTCCGGCCAGTAGCGCGCCACCGGCGATTGGAGGTCAAGCTCACCGCGGTCGGCCACCAGCAGCGCCGTCAACGCGGTCATGGTCTTGGTGGTGGAGTAGACGCCGACGATGGTGTCGGCGAGCCACGGCCGCGTGCGGGCCTCGTCGGCGTACCCGCCCCACAGGTCCACCACCGTCGCGCCTTCCACGGTGACGCAGAACGACGCGCCGACGTCGGCGCCGCCGGACAGGTTCTCGCTGAACGCCGCGTCGACGGCCGGGAATCGTTGGGCCATCGGCCCACGATCGCTGACGTCGGCGTACGCGTCGAGGCATTAACGAAAGGCCGCGCCGCCCCACCAGTAGGTGGGGCGGCGCGCCCGCGTGTCAGCAGTTGTTCTGGACCTCGGTCGTGGCCGTGCAGACGTTGACGCCCGCGCCGCCGTTCCCGGTGTCGTTGACGCCGACGTCGCCGGACATGACGTCGTCGTCCGGGCCCCCGAACATCACGTCGTTGTCCCCGTCGCCGCCGAGGATGAGGTCGTCGCCCTCGTTGCCGGACAGGTTGTCGTCCCCGGCGCCGCCGCGGATGGTGTCCTTGTCTTCGTTGCCGAATGCCGTGTCGGCGCCCTCCGCGCCGTCGATGGTGTCCACGCCCGGCTCCCCGAAGACGGTGTCCACCCCCGGGCCGGCGTTCGCGATGTCGTCCTCCGTCCCGAGGCAGATGAGGTCGTTCTCGTTGTCGCCGCTGACGACGTCCTCGCCGGCGCGGCTGGCGAGCCGGTCGTTGCCGCTGCCACCGTTGACGGTGTCCGCCCCGTCGCCCGAGTCGACCACGTCGTTGCCGTTGCCGCCGTCGATGACGTCTGCGCCGCTGGCCCCGTCGATGCTGTCGTCGCCGGCCCCGCCGAAGAGGAGGTCGTCGCCGCCCTGGCCGAGGATCACGTCGTTGCCGCCGAGCCCGAAGATCCGGTCATTGCCGAGGTCGCCGTCGATGACGTCGTTGCCCGGGGTGCCGAAGATGACGTCGTCGAGCACCGTCCCGACGATTGTCGGCATGGGTTGTGGAACCCCGAACTGGCAGGCCGGAAAGTCGCTGTGCTGGGCCAGGGCCTCGGCTCTGGCCTGAGCCAGGGTCTGGGTCTGGGCTCGGGCCTGGGCCGGTGTCGACGCCGCGAGCAGCCCGCTGCCCACGAGCAGGGCCGCGCCGGTCAACGCGGCCAGCCGGTTCCGGAAAACTGTCATGGTGTACCCCCTGGTGGGAAGTGGTGAGGGCACAAAGCCTGGCGGCGGGGTGTCATCGTGGCGTCAGAACGCCGTCACAACGGCGCGGGCGGGCCGCCCTCGGTTGGCGTGTCGCCGTGGTCGGGGCTGTCCCGCCACCGGACACGCATCGGCGACCCAGCGCCGGTCCGGGCGGCTTGGAACCGTGACACCAGCCGGCTCGTTCGGCGTCGGTGCAGGAAGGGAAAGGATCGAAGCTCCGCTCTCATGACGGCAAGGCACAGGCCCCACTCGGGCTGGTTGTCCACGACCGGGAAGACGCCGTCGAGGTAAGCCGCGGCGTCCGTGCTCATCAGCGGTGCCGCCCAGGCCGCCCGGCGGAGTGGCTGGACCTGCCGGTGCGTCTGGTCGAGCAGGAGGGTGTAGGCCACCGCGACCGTGGGCGCCTCTATCTGCATCGAGGCGCGGTACAGGCCGAGTCTCACAAGCAGATCGCTGAAAACGTCGCCGACCGCCGCGCGCGTCGGGCCGTCGCTGGCCGGCCGCCTGGCTATCCGGAACGGTATCTCCTCCAACCCCTTGATGGCTTCGAGCGCCTCGGCGAACAGCTTCGCCTTGCGCTCGCGTCGGTTAGCGGCCTGATTCATGAGGTAACCCGACAGCGCGACGAACGAGGCCAACAGGCCGACGACCAACGGCGCCCAGTACTGGCGGTCCAAGGTTCCTCCGTGAGGCCACGCCCGATCACCGGCCCGCACCAGGCCCGGCGCGGCACTGTGGACGGTTACGGCATCGTCCCAGACGTGCAGGCGCGCCGTGGCTGGCCCGCCCGGGTCACAGACCCATGTCGCGGCGCAGCGCGACCACGATGCGGGTGTGGTGCACCAGGTCGGCCGGGGAGCGCACCTCGCTGGGGTAGTTCAGCCCGTACGGCCAGAAGTGCGACGCGTCGCCGCGGATCGTGGCGCTCGGGTCGCCGGTGATCGCCCGCAGGGCGGCGTTGGCGTTGCTGCCGGTCCACGCCCCGCCGGACAGGCGCGCGGACCACGCCGCCACGGTGCCGACGCCGAGTGTGTGGCCGATCTCGTGCATCGCGGTCGCCTGCTGCATCGACGACGTGGCGCCGAACCGGATGGCGCCGTTGTAGTTGGCGTCGGCCGTGGGCACCGCCGGGTCGTAGGTCACGGTCAGCGCCTTGGCGATGTCCGTGTGGCAGTTGTACACGGCGAGCGCCTGGTCCATCGCCGTCGTGATGCGGGCGTACGCCGCCTGCTGGGCGGCCGTCGGCGCCGCCACCCGGCGCAGCGTGTACGTGATCCGCCCGGCCGCGGGGCAGGTGCCGGCGGGTGTCGGCCGGGCCGACGGGGTCGGCGGTCGGACGGTGCCCGGCGCCGGGCTCACCGGGACGCCGGTGCAGGCCACCCCGTTCAGCGCGAAGCCGGTCGGCGGCGCGGCGGCGGCCGCGGACGTGCCCTGCAGGCCGAACGTGGCGGTCGCGTTGGTGGCCAGCGCCCCGTTGTGCCCCGCGTTCACGGCGGTGACCTGGGTCCCGCTCTGGTTGAGGGTCGCGTTCCACCCGGCGGTGACCCGCTGCCCGCCGCCGTAGGTCCAGGTCAGGCGCCACGAGGACACCGCGTCACCGAGATTGCGGACCGTCACCGTGGCGACGAAGCCGCCCGTCCACTGGGAGGTGACGGCATGGTCGACCGCGCATCCGGTAGCCGCGGCGGCGCCACCGGCCGTGACCAGTACGGCTCCCCCGACACCGGCGATGGCGGCGGCGGCGAGCGCGAGGACGGGTCGGCGGCGCTGGCGCATCGGGACTCCTGAGCATGGAAGCGGGATGCTGCCAGCTTCGCGCCATACATGCACAGATGTCAATGCACCGGTCGGCGGTCAGCGGTCAGTGGTCCGCGGCGCGCGCCCGAGCCAGCGCCTGCCGGCGCAGGACGTGCCGACGGATCGCCTGGGCCTGCGGCTCCTCGGGCCGCAGGCCGAAGACGACCTCGACCTCCTGGTCGGCGCGGCTGTCCAGGACGGTGGCTGCCACCTCGATGCTGTCGTCGTCCAGCTCCACCAGGAGCACCACGCTCTGGCCGGGCTGGGCCTGCCGGCCGTCGAAGGTGGCCCGCAGGCCCTGCTCGCTGAGGTCCAGCACGTAACCGCCCACGGCCTCCGGAACGTCGCTGCGGCGGACCCAGACCTTCTCGCCACCGCCCCCGCGCACGAAGCGCCGGACCTGCTCGATGCTGGGTTCCCCGGCCACGGCGACGGTGAGCCGGGCGTCGGTGACCTCGCGGACCGTCCCGCCGACGGTGTACCGGCCGCGCTGCCCGGCCGGCCAGCGCAGCGCCACCGCGTCGCCGACCGCGACCGGCGGCGGCGTGACGGCGGACGGCCGTAGGTCGAGCGCACCGGCGTCGGAGCGCTCCACCCGCGCCCGCACAGCGGTGCCGTCGGCCGTGACGAGCGTGACGATGAGGTCAGGCCCGGGCATGGTCACCACCGGCTGATCGGCCGGCCGGCGGCCGACCTGAGGAAACCGATGGCACCGATCACGACGGGCAGGTTTTCATTGCCACGGTACGCAGAACAGGCCCGGATCAGCCGATGACCGGGCTACGGCGTTCGATGAAGACGACGTCGCGCCACCGGTCGCCCTGGCTGGTATGCCTGCCGACGCGTCGCCGCACACCGACCTCACGGAAGCCCGCGGCGCGGTGCAGCGCCCGGCTGGCGCCGTTCTCCGGGAAGATGCCGGACTGGACGGTCCAGATCCCGGCGGCCTCGGTGGACCGGATCAGCGAATCGAGCAGGGCCCGGCCGACGCCACGGCCCTGGGCGGCGGGTTCGACGTAGACGGAGTGTTCGACGACCCCGGCGTAGACCCGGCGGGCGGAGACGGGCGACACGGCGACCCAGCCCAGCACGGTGCCGCCGAGGCCAACCGCGACGAATCGGTGGGCCGCCGACCGGCCCGCGTCGAACGCGGCCCAGTCGGGTGCGGTGTCCTCGAAACTGGCGTTGCCGGCGTCCATGCCCGCCTGGTAGATAGCCAGGACCGCCGTGGCGTCCGCCGCCGTCATCGGCCGGACCCAGGCGGCGCTCATGCGCAGCCGCCGGCCACGCCGGGCGCCGGCCTGCCCAGCACCACGTCGGCCACCGACCGGTCCAGCAAGCCGCTCACGTTCCCACCCACCTCATCGTTGATCGCCGATCAACGATGCTAACTCATCCGCGGCCGTTCGGAGGGTCACGCGTGCCGGCCGGTGCGAGCGGACCAGGGCTGGCCGGCACCGGTCAACCGTCGATGCCGCGCGCCACCGCGGCAAGGTCGGCAAGGACCTCCGCCCGGTGGTCGTGCAGGAAGAAGTGTCCGCCCGGGAAGATCCGGTCCTGGAACGGGCCGGTGGTCAAGCCCCGCCACCGACGGATCCAGTCGGGTGCGGCGAGCTCGTCCTCGGCGCCGCCGTAGGCCCGCACCGCACAGGTCAGCAGTTGCGGCGAGGACCGCTGGTATTCGGTCAGCATCCGCATGTCCGCCTGCAGCACCGGCAGCATCAGGTCCATCAGCGCGGCGTTCGCGATCACCTCTGCCGGGGTGCCTTGGACGAGCCGGACAAGGTCGGCCAACGCCTCGTCGGAGGCCCCGTCGACCTTCTTGGCGAGAGCCGAGCCGGGCGGGCGGGCCCCGGAGACAAGCAGGCAGCGCGGCGGCGGGCCGCCGGCCGCGGTGAGCTGGCGCGCCGTCTCGTACGCGAGGGCAGCGCCCATGCTGTGCCCGAAGAGGGCGAACGGCTGAGGGTGCCCGTCCGCGAAGACGGCCGCCACGAAGTCGGCGACCAACCCGCGCAGGTCGGTGCCCAGCGGCTCACCGAATCGGGTGGCCCGGCCGGGCAGCTCGACCGGGCAGACCACCACGGCCGTGGCAGACCTGCTCAACGCCAGGTAACTGTTCGCCGCTCCGCCGGCGTGCGGGAAGGAGTAGACGAGCAGTGGACCGCCCGGGTCCGCGCCGACGTGCGGGTGCCAGGGCAGCCAACGGCGGCGGGCCGACAGCCGGCTGCCGACCACCCGCCCGTTGATTGGCTTGTCCACGGTGCTCCCTACGCGGCCCGGTCGCAGTCCTCAGGGGCCGCCGACAAAGTTCTACCGCATGGCGACCGGGCGGGCGAGTGGCCGCGGGACCGGCGGCGCCTGGTCCCCATGGGAGAACGTCGTCGCAGGGTAGGGGCCGGCATCCGCCCGTCGGCGACGCGCCCCTCGTTGGCGCGTGTAGGGTGCCATGTCCGGCCGGCGGTGCCGGCCGCCGACTTTGTCGACACCGGCTCGGCGGGAGGATGGGCGATGCGACGGGATGACGTGGTGGATCGGCCGGTGACGACGGCGGTGGCCGGGGTTCTGGTGCTGCTGTGCGCGGTGGCCGCGACGGCGTCGGCAGCCGTGCCGGGGCACACCGCCCTCATCGACAGCGGGCCGCGGTACGGGTGGAACTACCTGCCGGCGGTGTGGTCGCTGCTGGCCGGTCTGGGTGCCGCCGGCGTGGTGATGCTGGCGCGGCCCCGGTTGGCGCGGCCGGCAGCGGCGGTGGCGGCGGTGCTGGCCGCGCAGGTCGCCGGGCATGGTGTGGTGGCGGTACGGGACTGGTTCCACGCCAACGCCGCGAGTGGGATGGCGGAGAACAACCTCGCCACCGTGGTCACCTTCGCCGCCGCCGTCGCGGTCGCCGCCACCGTGGCCGCGTGCGTCAGCGTGGCGGTGCTGTGGCATGAACCGGCCACCGGGTGGCGGGCCCTGCTGCGGCCGGCCCGGCCCGGTTACGTCGCCGCGGGCGCCGCGTTGGCCGCCGGTCTACCGCTGGTGGCTGGCGCGGCGTTCGGCGATGCGGATCTCACCTCGCTCGGCCAGGCCGCTCTCATGTGGTCGCTGCCGTGGGGCGGCGGTCTGGCTGCCCTCGGGTGGTTGGGGCCGCAGGCCGGTCGGGCGGCCGGCCTGGCAATCGCCGGCTCGGTGCTGTCAACGCTGATCTCGTTCACCAGATTCTTCGTCTGGCAGCTGAGCTGACTGACGACCGCCTCGCGCGCAACCGGGTCGTGCGTTGGGCGGGCGCGGATTCAGATCCGCAGGCCGGCGACCCCACCTTGTTTCGATGACGGAATGGCAGACCAGCCGGGCAGACCGCCGCAGACACAGTCCGACGTCTGCGCGGCAATAGCGCGCTCCCCGCACGACGCGCTGGTCGCGTTCGCCCTCCGGCTGCCCCGCGCCGCAGCCCGCGGGCCAACCCTGACCATGCGCACCGATCACCGGAACGCGAGTGGCTCAGAACCACGTCCAGGGACGGACCGCCCGCCACGCGCGCCCGCGCCACCGCGCCCGTCGCGGATGGAGGAACATCGCAATGTCAGCCAGCGCGTTGCTGGCGGTACCACCGCCGTGCGGAGCCGACCGCATGCGGCGCAGCGCGGCAACCACTCGGCGTTCGTCGAGTCGGCCATGGACCCGCGCCAGGTGCCCCAGGCAGGTCGCGGCGAGCGCCCGCACCTGGGGCTCCTCGTGATCAAGGAGCCGAAGGTAGAGCTCCTGCAGCTCCTGCCAGTGCCCGTGGCCATGCAGGACCGAGCCGACCATCGCGTCCGTAGCGCCGGGGACGTCACCGCGATCGAGCGCCGCCTCGACGTCGGCCGGTGTCGCCGGCGGCGGGTTGCGGAAGACGTGATGCCCATGAGCCATGTGCCACATCCTCGCGCACCGCGCACGGGGCGAATGAGCCGGCCGGGGCTACGTCCAGCCTTGCATGTGCCGTTCGACGACCTCCCGCACCTGGCGGCGGATGTCCGTGTGGCTCATGTCGCCCATGCCTTCCGCTTCGATGACCGCGTCGGTGAAACTATCCACATCCCCGGGCGGCGACTGCTCGAGCCGACGGTTCTCCTCCGGCGGCAGGCAGAAGCCGAGCTTGATGCACAGCTCGTTGAGGAGCCGTTGCACGTCGGAGTCGAGGTCGTCGCGGTATCCCACGAGGGACAGCATGGCGGATCACGGCCTGCGCCGCCACCACCCGACCGCTTCACTAGCCGACGCCGATCTGGACGTCGTCGATGATGGCGGTGCCGAGGTATGCGGCAATCTCGACGGTGAAGGCGCCGGTCGGCCGGGCCGGGTGGAAGGTGTGCAATTCCCAGTTGGCCGTGGTGACGACGGCCCGGCCCATGTTGGAAATGATCTGCCCGTTCCGGGTCCCCTGGCGGACCCGCATCATCACCTGGACGCTCGGGTCCTTCTCCCCCTCGTTGATGAATCGGCGGACGTACACCCGGACTCGCACGTTCCGCGGACCGGCCGTGTCCGGGAAGATCGTGCGGGAGATCGTCGCGGTCGCCGGGGCGCCCGGGTAGGCGCCCAGTAGCGCGACGCCGGTGCCGCTGCCCGGGCGGGCGTACCGCGCGTCGTTGCCCAGAAACACGTTGGTGATGCCGGGGACCGTGGAGACGGTCCACCGGCTGGCGGGGTCGCCGTCGAAGCCGTCGTTGATCGGCAACGGCTCGGCGTGCGCCGGGGACGCGACGGTCAGACCGGCGACGGCCAGGACGAGGGCCGCGGCGGCGGCGACTCCGCGGCTCGGCCCACGCCGTAGGTGTCGGGTTGGTTGGTCCAAAGACATGCTGAACCCTTTCTAGCCGATTTCCTGCACGCACCAGACGGTGACGTCGTCCACGTAGGCCATCCCGTTGGTCACCGAGATGTCCACGGTCAGGTCGGGCTGTCGGTAGCGGAAGGAGGCGAAGGGGGCCCGCCGGTACTCGAAGTTCTCCAGGGTGTAGGTGGTGCCGCCCACGACCACGAGCCCGTTGCGGATGACCAGGCTGACCCGGGGCTTCTTCTCAGTCCCGGGGTTGTTGTGCCACACGGGTGCCCGCTTCAGCCACGCCTCGGCGTAGCACCACGACGGGTTGGGGCTCGGCCGGTCCACGACGACCGGGCGGTACGCCCGCGCCGGCACGTCGAACGGCGCGTAGAAGTGGCCGGAGTTGATTCCGGTGCGGCTCTGTGTGTGATCGCCGAGCCAGACGAAGCTGTCGCCGGGCGTGTCGCGGGTCGACCAGTTGGTGTAGGGGTTGCCCTCGAAGCCGTCCACGACGCTCGTCGCGGCGCTGGCCGGGCCGGCGGCATACCCGCCGCCGCCCACCAGGGCCAGCGCCGCAGCGGCGGCGATGGCCGCTCGGGCCCGCCCCGTTCCCAGACGTCGGAACATGCGGGTCTCGTCCTTTCGCCCGTGTGCGGATGTCGTCACGTCAGGGGAAGCCGACGCACCTGAACGTCAGGTCGTCGAGCATGACCTTGCCGTAGTAGGCGGCGATGTCGATGGTGAAGGTGTACGACGGGTACGACAGGTTGCCGACGTCCCACCGGGTCCAGGACGTTGTGGCGGTGAATTCCTTCCCCTTGGTCAGGATGACCGGCCCGGTCGCACCGCCCGCGCGGATCTTCAGGTACACGTGGACGCTCGCTGTCTCGGTTGGCAGTACGCCCAGGACCCGGCGGCCGTACACCGTGATGGTGCAGTTGACGGGCACCGGCGTGGTGATGTCGGGGGTCACCGTGCGGTAGATCCGCGCCGACGTGGAGGCGTGCCCGGCGTCCAGGCTGGCGACCTTTGAGACGCTCCGGGCGTTGGGGTGGTTGCCCAGTCGCACCGCCGTCTGCCCCGCGACCGCGTCCGCCACCCATCGGTCGGCGGGGGTGCCCTCGAAGTCGTCCGTGAACGGGAACGGCACGGCGTACGCCGGGCCGGTGGCGGCGACCAGACCGACGCCCGCCAGGGCCAGCACCGCGGTCGCGGCGGCGGCCCACCGGACAGCGCGGGTGCGCAGAGGTTGAAACATGTGGGTACGTCCTCTCGATCTGATTTCGGCCCAGGGCCTGTTTCATAAGCCTCGGTCGAGCCGAGGCGGCGTCCGGCAAGGCGAAGATTCGCCCGGATACCGGTGTTGTATCCGGGTGAAACTTCAACGCCGCCGGTCGTCGCCTGGGCCCGCCGCAGGCCGGCCAGGGCTTATGAAACAGGCCCTAGCGGGGGGTGAGTGCGCACCAGACCTTCACGTCGTCGACCAGGACCTGCCCTGATCGCGCGGTGATGTCGACGGTGAGCGGGCCCGACTGGTAGGCGAAACTCGCGAAGGTCTCCGCCCGCCATGCGGTCTGGCGCGCGGGGAGCTCGTAGGTGGTCCCGGAGAGGCTCGGGCCGGTGCGACCGCCCGAGCGGATCTGCAGCGTCACGCTCGGCTTTTCCGGCCGCAACTCATCCAACTCGCCGTTCCTGACGATCAGAACCGCGGGCCGCAACACGAAGGCCGCGGCGTAGCACCACGACGCGCCGCCGATCGGACGATCCAGCGTTACCGAGCGGTATGCCCGGCCGGAATGGACCGAGGGCGGGTACGCGTCGATCAGGAGGGCGTAGACCCCGGACTGGGTCGCCCCGAAGTCGGGGAACTCCACGGAGCTGGAGCCGCGGACCTGCTCCGTGGTCCACCGCTGGTACGGGTTGCCCTCGAAGTTGTCGGTGACTGACGTGGCGGCGTTGGCGGGGCTGGCGGCGAACAGGCCGCCGCCCACCAGGGCCAGCACCGCCGCGGCGGCGACGGCCGACCGGGCCCGCCCGGTTCGGTGGATTTCGGACATTCGACTTCGACCCTTTCGTCCGCGTGCGGGGGATATGCCGGCGCCCCGGGTTACGTGGTCACACCGGCCGGTCGCCGCAGAGGTTAGGTCGGCGCGTTCATCCAAACGGCACGGGAAGGTTCACGCGAGCTGGACCGGGCCTGCTCCAGCCGCTCGGGTGGAGCCGGCACGCATCGGCGGTGGCTCATCCGGACGGATGGACACCGCCGGTAGCGTGCTCAGAAGGGCCAGACGAGGGGAATGACGGCGACGGAAACGACCAGCCAGGCCGCCATCGTGGGCAGGCCCAGCTTCCAGTAGTCGCCGAAGCGGTAGCCGCCCGGACCCATGACCATCATGTTCGCCGGCGTGGCTACGGGGGTGAGAAACGATGCCGCGCCGGCCACCGCGATCAGCATGAGCACCGGCCGCGGCGAGACGCCGGTCTCCAGCGCGGCGCTGACCGCCACCGGCACGACGATCAGCGCGGTGGCGGTGTTGCTGATCACCTGGCCGAGCAGGGCGGTGAGCAGGAAGAGCCCGATGAGCAGCAGGTGCGGGCGGCCCGCGCCGACCGCGTCGATCAGCGCCCCGGCGATGAGGTCGGCCGCGCCGGTGTCCTGGATCGCCGTGGACAGCGGGATCAGCCCGCCGATCAGCACCACCGTCTGCCAGGACACCGACCGGTACGCCTGCTGCGGCGTGATCACCCGCAGCACCACCATGGCGGTGGCCGCGAGCAGGCCCGCGATCGCGGGCGGCACCAGCCCGATCGCGAGCAGCGCCACCATCCCGGCGAGGACGGCCAGGGCCCGCCCGGCGCGTGGTCCCATCGGCACGGACTGCCGGCGGATCAGGTCGGGCGAGTCGACGACGAGCACGTCGCGGTCGTCGGTCAGCGCCTCGATCGCCGGCCAGGTGCCGTGCAGCAGCACGGTGTCCCCCTCCGCCAACGCGGTGTGCCGGGGCCCGCGGTCCCGCCCGTACCGGCGGACCGCCAGCACGACCAGGTCCGGCCCGCGCAGCATGCCGGGGAAGAACGTCTCGCCGACCAGCGGCGACCGGGGCGGGATCACTATCTCCACGACGCCGACCTCCCGGTTGAGCAGGCCGCCCGGGCCTGCCGGCCCCGGCATGCCGACGGCCAGCACCTGGTCGACGATCAGGCGGCTGAGCTGGTCCGCCGGCCCGGCGACGACCAGCACGTCGTCGGCCCGCAGCGGGCCGCGCACCAGGGGCGCGGGCTCGCCCGGCGACTGCACGGCGACCAGCGTCAGGCCGGGATACGCGGCCAGGTCGAGGTCCGCTGAGGGGCTCCCGACCAACGGCGAGCGCTCCCGAACCCGCAGCCGGTAGACGCCGCCCGTCAGGTCGTAGTGGTCGGAGAGCGTCTGCGCGTGCCGGGCGAGGTTGGGCGGGACGTCGCGGGCGACCCGCCGGGGCAGCAGCCGGCGACCGAGCACGACGGACAGCAGCACGGTGACGGCCACCAGCGGCACGCCCACGACCGCGTAGTCGAGGAAGCCGAAGGCCGCCGCGCCGGCGTCCACGGCGGCGTCGGAGACGATCACGTTCACCGGGCTGCCGGTCAACGCCAGCAGGGAGCCGGCGTGCGCGGCGAAGGCCACCGGCAGCAGCATCTGCGACGGTGTCGCCTTGATCCGGGCGACCAGGACCACCACCATCGGCAGCAGCGCGGCCACCGCCCCGTTCGGGGTGATCAGCGCGGTGAGCACCGCGCACAGCAACATCACGGCGACCTGCAGGCGGACCGGGTCGTCGCCGACGCGCCGGGTCAGCGCCCGGCCGGCCCACGTGGTGATCCCTGTGGCGTCGATGCCCTCGCTGACGACGAACAGCGATGCGATGAAGACGATCACCGGATCGCCGAAGCCGGCCAGCGCGGTGTCCGCGTCGACGAGTCCGGTGGCGTAGAGGGTGAGCGCGGTCAGCACGGCGACCGCGCCCACCGGGAGGCGATTCCACACGAACAGGGCGATCACCGCGCCGAGCACCACCAGGCTGGTCTCCGCCGGGTCCATCGGGCTGGCTCCCGTTCCGCTCAGCCGCGCAGGGCGGTGGGTTGTCAGCTGACCGCGGCGGCGACGCCGAGGATCACGCAGACGAGGACGGCGGAGATTCCGAGGAAGGGCCAGATGAAGCGCAGGTAGCGGTGATAGCCGACGCCGGCGATGGCGAGGCCGCCGACGACGACGGCGTTGGTGGGCGCGAACAGCAGCATCCAGCCGTGCCCCATCTGGAAGGACGTGATCACCAAGGAGCGGCCCACCCCGGCGAAGTCGCCGAGCGGCGCCAGCAGCGGCATGGCCAGGGTGGCGTGCCCCGACGACGACGGGATGAGGAAGGCCAGTGGCACGTTGACCGCGGCGACGAGGATCGCGAAGACGCCGGACGAGGCGCCTTCCACGGCCCGTTCCATGTAGTGCAGGACGGTATCCAGCGTCTGAGTGTTGGTCATGATGACCGCCACGCCGCGGGCGAGGGCGATGACGATGGCCGGGCCGATCATGTCGGCCATGCCGCGCTGGATCAGCGAGACGAGCTTGCCCTCCCCCATCCGCGCCACCACGCCCACGACAACTGCGGCGAGGAAGAACAGCATGGCCAGCTGGGGGAACCACCAGTTGAGTTCGAACCAGTACGGCTGGGCCGCCGTCTCGTGCAGTAGTTCATCCTCGGCGGCGCCGGTGCTGCCGCCGAAAAGGCTGGACCACGGGATCACCGAGAAGATCAGCAGCCCGAACGTGAGGCCGGTGATGATCAGCACCCACAGCTGGGTCCGGGACAGCCTCTCGGGCACGGTCTCGGCGGCGGCGTGCCGGGCCTGGTCCTCGGGAGCGGGCTCGTCGTCCGCGAGCAGCGACCGGGCCGGGTCCAGCCGGACGCGCCGGGCGTAGCGCAGCACGTACGCGATGGCAAGCCCGGTCAGCAGCACCCACAGCACGACCCGCAGCACGATGCCGTCGCCGATGGAGACGCCGGCCTCGCCGGACGCCACGCCGATGGAGAACGGGTTGACGGTGGCCGCCATGTTGCCCACCAGCGCGCCGAGCAGGATGGTGCCCACGGTGACCATGCGGTCGTAGCCGAGCGCGGTCATCAGGGGCATCAGGAGCGCGTAGAACCCGAACGTCTCGACCGAAAAGCCCATCGTGGAGCCCAGCAGCGAGAACAGCGTCATGATGACGGCGATGAGCAGCCAGCCGCGGCTCCGCACGCGCGCCGCGAGCTGACTGACGGCCACCTCCAGGCTCCTGGTGGCGAAGCTGACCGAGATGAACGCGCCGAGCGCGAGGATGAACACCACCACGCCGATGGACCCGAACAGCCCGCCCAGCGCCTCGGTGTCCACGAAGCCGTCCGCCTGGCCCTGCACGCCGTAGACGCCATTGATCGGGGCCCGGATCAACTGCTGGACCCGCTCGCCGAACGACAGCGGCGAGTCGACCTGCTGGTACGTGCCGGCGACGGGCGAGCCGTCCTCGGCGGTCTGGTACCGCCCCGACGGCAGCAGCAGCGCGGCGATCCACACCAGGACCATGACGATCGCGAGGATGGACACCGCGCCGGGGAACTGGAACGCCCGCCTCGCCTTGACCGGCGGCTCGGGGGGCGGCTTGGCGGGGGTGTCGGCGGCCGGATCCGCCTGCTCGATGCTCATCCCCGGCCCCCGAAGCGCCGCGCGTACTCGGTGAAGAAGGTCGCCTTGGCGACCACGGACCGGGCGAACTCGTCGAGCAGGACGCGTTCGTTGGGGGCGTGGATGTTGGCGTAGCTGTCGGTCGCGCCGAACAACAGCTTCTCGGCGGCGGGGATCGCCTCGTGCAACGCCATCACCAGCGGGATCGAACCGCCGCCGGCCATCGTCACCGGTTCCGCCTCCCAGGCGGCGCCCAGAGCGGCCATCGCCGCGTCGAAGCCCGGGCCGCCCAGCTCGGCGGCGAACCCGTTGCCCACCTCCCCCGCGGTCACCGTCGCCGTGATGCCGAAGGGCCGTTGCGCCAGCAGGTGCGACACCAGCGCCCGCTGGGCCTCGGCCGCATCCTGCTGTGGGTGCACCCGCAGGTTCAGGGTCGCCCGTGCGGTGGCCGCCACGGCGTTCATCGGCGCGTCGGTGGGCGGTGCGTCGAAGGCGATGACGGTGATTGCCGGACCGGACCAGATCCGCTCGCCGAGACCGCCCGTGCCGGTCTGCGGCACGCCGGGCAGGATCTCCGCGAGCTCGCGGAACTCGGCGTCGGTGTAGGTGGCCCCGGTCCACGCGGTGCGGCGCAGCCCGGGCACGGCCACGTCGCCAGCCGCGTCGTGCAGAGTGGCGAGGAGGCGGATCATCGCGGTCCGGGCGTCCGGTGCGGCGCCGCCGTACTGGCCGCTGTGCTTGTCCCCGGCCAGCGTCCGGACCTCCACGTCGACCTGGGCCGAGCCGCGCAGCGCGACGGTCAGGGTGGGGGTGCCCGGGCGGACGCTGCCCACGTCGGCGATGATCATCGCGTCGGCGCGGAAGATCTCCGGCGCGGACGGCGGGTAGGTGTCGAATGGGCTGCCGACCTCCTCCTGCCCCTCGACGACGACCGTGACGCCGACCGGGGGCCGTCCGCCGAACACCTTCAGCGCGCCGATGATGCTCATGACATTGGCCTTGGAGTCGGCGGCGCCGCGGCCGTACAGGGCGCCGTCGCGTTCGACCGCCTCGAACGCCGGGGTCCGCCACAGCGCTTCGTCGCCCGCGGGCACGACGTCGTAGTGCGTGTAGAGCAGCACCGTCGGGGCGCCGGGCGGCGCGGGCACCCGGGCCACGACGACCGGGGCCGTCTTGCCCTCGATGGTCAGCGACTCGATCTCGGTCAGGCCGGCCTCGCGCAGCCGGTCGACGACGAAGTCGTGGGCGGCGAACAACGGCCCGGCGGGGAAACCGGGCGAGGCGACGGACGGGATGGCGATCAGCAGCTTGAGGTCGGTGACCAGGCCGGGCATCAGCTCCGCCGCGCGGGCGGAGACGTCGGGTCCACGGTCGCGGGTGTCGTGCGCGATGTCCAATGTCTCCACCGTTCTCTCAGCACCTGTCGGTCCGTCGCCGCCGGCCGTGTCGACCGCGTTCACCGGCGCTGCGGGGCCTCGGCCGACAGGCCGAGGACCCGCAGCTCGAACGGATCCCGGAGCGCGGATACCCCCTTGGCGCGGGCCGGATCCACCGACAGCCTGCGCCGGCGTCGCGCCCGCGCACATCACCCGTGCCGAATGACCGAGCGGTGCCCGCCGTCCACCGCGGGAATGCCTTCGCTGCCGGCCGACGCGGACATGGCGGCCGGCGCGTCGACGACCCGGCGGGGACCCACCCGCTGCGGGCGATGCGGGCGCCGGCACCCGCGGCCGATGCTCGGCAGATGGCCGACAACCTCCTCACCCGTACGCCCGCAAAGGACCCGGCCGTGCCGGACCCCCGTTGGCGCGCCCGCGGGCGACGCCTGCTGACCCGGTGGGAGTACGGCTTCGTGGGCCTGGCCGGCGCCACCGCCTTCTTCTGCCTGTCCCTGACCCCCTCGCTGCTGCCCCGCAGTTCCCTGGTCCAGGGCGTACTCAGCGGCGTCCTGGCGGCGACCGGGTACGGGCTGGGCGTGTTGGCGGTGTGGCTGGTGCGGCAGTTCACCCACGGGGCCCTGCCGCACCCCTCCCGGACGGCGTGGCGGGTGCTGGGCGGGGCCGCGCTCGTTGCGGCAGCCACGTCGCTGTACCTCGGCTCCGCCTGGCAGCGGGACGTCCACCGGCTGGTCGGGCTGGACCCGCCGCCGCGCTTCGGCTTTCCGATCGTGCTGCTCGTCGCGGCCCTGACGGGGGCCGCAATCGTCGGCGCGGTCCGGATCCTGCGCCGGGCCGTCCGCCGGGCGGCAGGCCTGCTGGGCCGGTGGGTGCCGGCTGCCACTGCCCGGGTGCTGGCCGGCGTGGTCGTGGCCGCCCTGCTCGTCGGGGTGCTCAACGGTGTCGTGCTGCGCGGCTCGTTCGCGGTGGCCGACAGCGTGTTCAGCGCGGTGAACGGCGAAATCGAACCGGCGGCCGCGGCGCCGCGCGGGGCGCTGCGCTCGGGCGGCCCGGGGTCGCTGGTGTCCTGGGCGTCGCTGGGCAACCAGGGCCGGCGGTTCGTCTCGGGCGGGCCCGACGCCGGCGGCCTCCGCGCCTTCGCCGGGGCGCAGGCGACCGAGCCGGTCCGGGTCTACGTCGGACTCGACGCCGCCGACACGTCGCGGGAGCGGGCGGCGCTGGCGGTGGCCGAACTGCAGCGCACCGAAGCGTTCGGCCGGGCGGTGCTCTGCGTGATCACGACCACCGGCACCGGGTGGGTCAACGACCAGGCCGTCGACGCGCTGGAGTACATGTACGGCGGGGACTCCGCCCTGGTGTCGACGCAGTACTCCTACCTCCCGAGCTGGATCTCCTTCCTGGTCGACAAGGAACGGGCCCGCGCCGCCGGGCGGGACCTGTTCAACGCGGTCTACGCGGTGTGGTCGCAGCTGCCCGCGGGTGGACGGCCCCGGCTTCTCGTCTTCGGTGAGAGCCTGGGCTCGTTCGGCGCGGAGTCGGCGTTCAGCGGCACCGACGACATCCGCAACCGTACGGACGGGATGCTGCTGGTCGGGCCGCCGAACCGCAACGGCCTGTGGAGCGAACTCGTCGAGGACCGCGACCCCGGCAGCCCGGCGGTGCTGCCCACGTACGAGGGCGGCGCGACGGTGCGGTTCTCCGCCCGCGCGCGGGATCTCGCCCGGCCCGGACCGTCCGGCGAGCGCCCAGGGGTGGTGTACCTCCAGCATGCCTCCGACCCGATCACCTGGTGGTCGCCCGCGCTGCTGGTGCGCCGTCCGGACTGGCTGGCGGAGCCGCGGGGCGACGACGTCTCGCCCCGCATGCGGTGGCTCCCGTTCGTGACCTTCTGGCAGGTCACCGCCGACATGGCGATCTCCACCACGGTGCCGGCCGGGCACGGCCACCGCTACGGCACGGCGCCGGCGGTCGCCTGGGCGCACATCGCGCCGCCGGACGGCTGGACCCCGCAGCGCACCGACGCCCTCGCCGCGCTGATCGCCGCCAGCGACTGAGCCGGCTGCGGCGCTGCTCACCCGGTGCGGGCGAGGCGCGCAGCCCGCGCGCCGGGACACCGTAGGACCATCGTCGCCGCCGGCCGCCGCCACCGCGCGGGACCCCGTGCCGCACCAGGCAGCCCCGCACGGGTGCGGCCGGGCCGGCGACCACCGACCGGAACCGGCGACCACGGGAGGCGGCCATGACAACGAACATCGACTTCGACGCGGAGATGCGGGAACACGCCGAGGGCGGCCTCCGATGACGCCCCCACCCGGGCCCTCACGCCGCCACCGTCTTGCCGGGCCGTGGGGATACCTGGTCGCGGTGGCGTCGCTGCTGGCCGCCGGAGCGACCGGTGCGCTTGTCGCCACCGCCGTGCGCGGCGGCGACAGGGCATGTGACGCGGGCACGGTCGCCCGGCAGGCGCTGCCCGCCGTGGTGACGGTTCAGGCCGCCGGGGCGGGCGCCGGCGGCTCCGGATCCGGCGTGATCATCCGCGGTGACGGCCACATCGTCACCAACGACCACGTC
>DASQDS010000431.1:0-23667 GCA_035634075.1 Pilimelia sp.
CCCGCCGCGCCTTGGATCTTGGTCCCGTGGCTACCGTTTTCGGGGGTCCCGGGACCAAGATCTCGGCGGGGCGCGGCGCGTGCCGGGCCGGCGTGCGGGGGCGCGCCGGGTTGGGGACTGGTTCGCGGTGTGGGGTGGCCACCTGTTAGCCTTGTCGCCTGTCGGCCGGGCGGTTCATGCCCGGCTGCGGGGCTGTGGCGCAGACCGGTAGCGCACCTCGTTCGCATCGAGGGGGTCAGGGGTTCAAATCCCCTCAGCTCCACAGGATCTAGGCCCTGATCAGGAAGAATTCCGGTCAGGGCCTTAAGTTTGTCTATGCAGTTCTGCATCACCCCCCGGAAACCCCCACAACGGCCTGGGGTGACCGCGTTCGTCGGGCAGGGTCGGGCGCACGCCTAACGCTATCCCGCGACCAGGTCGAGCATCGGCCGCGAGTCCGGTCGGATGGTTGACGCGGATCGCGCCCCGGATCTGGCGGCGTGGATCATGACGGAAGATTGGCTCCATCTGCTCGCGACCGCCTCCACCCATCCAGTCGGGGACCATGGTCACGGTGTTGCACCGCTCCTACACGGGGCGCAACGCCCGATAACCTTCCCCACGAGCGGCACGCTGGACGGCACGTAGCCGGTGTCGGGTTTGCGGCGCTGAGGCGCTGGGTTCCGGTCGTCTCGTATCCTGCGGGGATGGCGCTGGCGAGACGTCCGCCTGCCGGCCGACGGCCGACGGCCTCGGGTTCCGGCCGTGATCCGGTTACACCAGATGGCTTGCGCGCGTGGTGGCAGTCGCTCGGGCGTGCCGCCAAGGGCGTCATCGCCGTACTGGCTGGCGCATTGATAGCGGCAATCGTCGGCCCGCCGGGGGCGGAGGTCGGGCGGCGGATCACCTGGTTCGCGGAGGAGCCGCAGCCGGCCGTGACGGTGGCCCGGACACCACATGCACTGGAATCCGGGTGGATCGTCCCGGCGGAGCGGAGCGACATTCCGCGGCTCGTACGCGGGCAGGGTGATGATGTCGCCGACGAGCGACGGTGGCAGGCGCGTACGGGTGCTGTGCGGGCAGCGCCGCAGGCGGTGCACGTGAACATCGCCGCGACCGACCCCGCCGGGATCGTGCTGGAGAGGTTGGACGTCAAGGTCCACGGCTGCCGGGCGGCGGTGGCCGGGGTCCACGCGGTGCGCCCGGGAGCCGGCCCGCCGCCGCCGCTGTACGTGCAGATCGTTGTCGACGAGACGCCCGTGCGGGTAGCCGCGTACGCGAAGCCGCGGTCGGCTGCGCCGATTGACCTGCCGGAGCCCGTCGTCATGCCGCTGCCGGTCACCGGCAACGATATCCAGCGCCTGGAGATCGTGGTGGAGTCGCTGCGGCGGGATTGCGAGTGGAGCGGGCGGCTGTACTGGAGCGCGCCGGGCGACCGGCAGCCGCGGCCGCCGGTGGTGATCGACGACGGCGGGCAGCCGTTCCGGGTGACCGCCACGGTGGCGAAGACCGACACGATGTCGACGTTCGTGTAGCGCCTGACGGAGGTACCGGATCGTGCGCCGATGGTGGCAGGCACAGGCCCGTCCTACCCGGATGCTGATCATCGCCTTGACCGTTGCCCTGACAGCGGTTGTCGCGTCCCGTGCCGTCCTGGCGGGTCGGGCACGCGGCCCCGCCGTGCCGTCAGCGGCACAGCCGAACGAAACCGATCCGGTGTACGCCAACGACGATCACGCCGGCAGCCTTCGGCCTGACGGCGAACCGTCTCCGCTGGGTCCGCCATCGCTCATCGTAGGGCTCGGAGCTGACACGCACGTCGGGTGGATCGTCCCGAGAGCCGTTGACCGGATACGCCCATATCCCGGATACGACGTGCGGTTGCCGGTCGGCGACGTGCCAGGTCACGTGGCGGCCTGGGTGTCGCAGATGGGTGCCATTCGCGCGGCGCCGCAACGGATCCGGCTGGCGATGAGCGGCGTCGACGTGTTCAGCAGCGCGCCGGTGGCGATCACCGCCGTCGAGGTCACCGTTCATTCATGCCGGCGACCGGTGACCGGCGTCCACGTCTACCTACCCAGGCCGACCTTCCCGCCGGTTTCCCCGGACCCCGCGGGCCCGCAGGCCGCGCCGTCCATTCCAGAGCACGCCATTAGCGTCGATCTCGACGCGCCACGGGCCCGGGTGGCCCCCGCGCTGCGCGGCAAGCCGTCCATCTGGCCGTTACGGGTGCCCATCAACTCCCTCGGCGGCGTCGCCTTCGAAGTGCGCACCACTCGCGACTGCACCTGGTCGGGCCGGCTGTCCTGGGCCTACGAAGGCCACAGGGGCACGATCGTGCTGCGCGACGGTGACCGCTGGGACGGGCGCCCGAATCCTCGGGGACGTCCTTACCGGACGACCGGCACCGGTGCCAGCACAGCGGTCCTACACATCCTCTTCGAGGGCGGCTACCACCGACGTGAACAGGCAGCGGCTCTTCGGATTCCGGATGCGCCCGCGCCGGACACGTGCGCAGAACCAAATGCCGGAGTGGGTTCGCGCCCGCCGCCAACCGGGTCACCATGTCGCCTCGGCCCCCACGGTCGGTGATCCCGGCCGCGGCCATGGTTGAACGAGGGGCCGACCGTTGTGCCGGAACGCGTCGCCACCTACGGTCCAGCGGCGATCCTTCCTGAACGTGTATCGCGGTCGTATCGAAAAGCGCATACGCCACCGCAACGGTCTTCGGTCTTCATGGAGGCGTGAACCCCAGCGCAGCGCGAGGTTCGTCGACGGGAAGGACCGTGACAGTGGGCTCGAATTTCGTACATGGTGTCGGCCGGCGGCGGTTGATCAAATGGGGTGCGGTGGCGGCCGGTGTGCCACTGGTCAGTGGCGGCATCGGCTACGCCGACTCGAATTCGACAGGCCCGTCCGGCGAACCCTCCCACTCAGTGTCGAGATCGACACGGCGGCGTGACCGCTGCGCGCCGACGGCTACCCGCTGCCGCGCCCGCGACAGCTGCCGACCCTCCCGGTCCGGGGTGGGCGGCTCGGTACGCGATGTTCGCGCGGTGACACGCACGGCGCGGCGACCTGGGACGCCTCGGATACCCACGCCACTACGGCGTTCCTGGTGTACAGCTGGACCGCGGAGCAGCGAGGACCCGGAGGCGGCCGGCGGTCAGTCCGCGTCCCCGACCGTGAACTCGTCCTCGAGGACCGCGTACACGTACTCGCTGCCCCAGCGGCCGTCCGGGTGCACGTCGTTGTCGACCAGGTGCGCCTCGCGGCGCATGCCCAGGCGCTCGCAGAGCCGGACCGACCCGGTGTTCTCCACGTCGAGCCGGGCGTACAGCCGGTGGGTACCGAGCCGGTCGAAGGCGAGGGCGGCAACGGCGCGGGCCGCCTCGGTGGCGTAGCCGCGGCCCTCGTGGCCGGGGTGCAGCACCCAGCCGATCTCAGCCTGCCGGGCGGCGACGCTCGCCAGCCGCAGGACGATCTCGCCGACCACCTCGCCGCCGGTGCGCCGACAAATCGCCAGCACCAGGGAGTCGCCGTCGGAGTGCCAATCGGTGCCCGCCGAGACCCGGGCGACGGCCTCGGCGCACTGCTCACGCGTGCGGGCCGGGCGGTAAAGATGCCGGGCGACCTCCGCGCGTCCCTGATAGGCGAACATGTCGTCCACATCGGTTGAACCGAACAACCGCAGGGCGAGCCTTCCGGTCGTCAGCGGCAACGCGAGATTGATCATGTGGCTCCAGTCGCACGGCACCGGGCGGCAGGGGGCTTACCGCATCGGCCCGGCGCCGACGGGTGCGGCGCCGAGCACCGACTCCAGGATCGTTCGCGTCACCTGCAGGTCTTCGATCGCCGCACTGATCCGCCGGCGCTCGTCCTCCAGCTCGGCGCGCGTGCGCGAACAGGTCGGCGTGAGGAATTCACCGTTCTCCGTGACACACGGCAGTACGTTCACGATGGTGCTGGTCGAAAGACCGGCGGTCAACAACGTCCGGATGCGTCGGACGGTTGCCACGTCCCTCTCGGAGTAGCTCCGATAGCCGTTGGCCGACCGGGCCGGTAGCAGGAGACGCTGCTGCTCGTAGTACCGCAGGAGCCGCTCGCTCACGCCGGTCCGCCGAGACAGCTCACCGATCCGCATGTGCAATCCGCCATCCGCCCTTGACCCTCACACTGATGTGAAAGTTTAGCCTTCCGACATGCGAGCCGTACAGATCGATCGACATGGTGATATCGACGTCCTCCAGCTGCGTGCGGTGTCCGCGCCGAGACCCCAGCCCGGCGAGGTGCTGGTCCGCACGATCGCCAGCAGCATCAATCCGGTGGACTGGAAGACGCGGGCCTGGGACCGCGGTCCCGCATTCCCGATGACCCTCGGCTGGGATCTCGCGGGCGTCGTCGTCCAGAGCGCCGTGCCCGCCTTCACGGTGGGCGACCGCGTGATCGGCATGTCCGCACAGTCGGCTACGGCCCGCGGCGTCTGGGCCGACCTGGTAGCCGTTCCCGCCGACATTCTCACCGCGGCGCCGACCCGGATCCCGCTCGCGACGGCCGCCGCCCTGCCGCTGGCCGGCCTCACCGCCCTGCAGGCCCTGGAACGAGTGAGGCCGCTGCCCGGCGAGCGGTTCCTGGTGACCGGCGCGGTCGGCGGGGTCGGCGCGCTCGCCGTCCAGCTGGCCCGGCGCTCGGGCGTCCGCGTCGACGGGCTCGTCTCCCGACCCGACCACGTGGCGGCCGCCCGCGAGTTGGGCGCCGAACTCGTCACCGACCGGGTACAGGACCTGCCGGACGGCGCGTACGACGCCGTGTTCGACACCGCCAGCGTGCACCCCGGACCGGCCCTACGCGCCGACGGCCGGTACGTCTCCATCACCGACGACCCGCTGCCAGACCTACCCCACGCCAGCAAGAACCAGGTCCGGCAGGACGCCGCCGGACTGGCCGAGCTCGCATCCCTGGTGGACGCCGGCGAGCTGCAGGTCCGGGTCGCCGAGTACGCACCCATCGAACAGGTCCACCACGCGCACCGCCTGTTCGAGGCCGGCGGGCTGCTCGGCAAGGTCGTACTGCTCTTCTGAACCCTCGCATAAGGCCACCTTCACCGACTAACGAGGACAGCCCCCCATGACCACATTCGAGTACGCTGAGCCCGCACAGGACGTCGAGCGACTGTTGTCCAGCGCCGCCCACGCCGTGGTCGGCGTCAACCGCGCCGACCAGCCGCCACAGCTGAGCGTGGTGTGGTTCCTCTGGGACGGCGAGACGTTCCGCTTCAGCACTACCCGCTCGCGGGCCAAGTTCCGCAATCTCCGCCGGGATCCGTCCATTTCCGTGCTGATCGACGACTTCGACAGGAAGTTTCACGTCGTCGCGTACGGCGAGGCTGAGCTGATCGAGGGCGGCCACGCCGAACTGGCCCAGCCCCTGATCGAGAAGTACCTACCGCCGGGGCAGACCCACAATCCGCAGTGGACCCCGGACCGGGTCATCGTTCGCTTCCGCCCGGACCGGATACTGACCGGACGCTGACCCGGGACGCACGTCCGTGGCGGGCCGAGCCTCAGTTCTAGAATCGGGCCATGGGAAGAACCGACCGTGCGAGCCGTGTGATCGCGGCACCACCGGCGACCGTTTACGGCGCTCTGCTGGACCGCGAGTCGCTTGAGGCGTGGCTGCCGCCGGCGGGTATGCGCGGCAGGGTCGAGCGGTGGGACCCTCGGCCTGGTGGCGGGTTCCGGATGGTCCTCACGTACCTCGACCCCGCCGCCAGTCCCGGCAAGACGTCGGATGGGACGGATGTCGTCGAGGTTGAGTTCGGTGCACTGGTGCCATCGGAGCGGGTGGTGCAGCGAGCCGTGTTCGACGCTGACGATCCGTCGTACGCGGGCACCATGACAATGACCTGGCAGCTGGCTGCCACGGGTGCGGGGACCGAGCTCACCGTTACCGCCACGGACGTGCCACCCGGCATCGACCAAGCTGTCCACGAGGCCGCGATCGCCTCCTCGCTGGCCAATCTTGCGTCGTACGTGGAAGCCTGAACCGCTGACGCGGCGCGATTCGGCTGGGGGGGCGTGTCGTTCGCCGCGGGCAGTGGGCGTTGCCGAACGGGCGGGTGAATGTCGGGGTCATCGCCACGGCGCCCGGCGCGCCGGACTCCACCGGGCCCATCGGGCGGGGCTGCTCGGCACCTGAGCCACGGCCGCGGGTGGACACCGGCTTGACCTTGCCCCGGGGGCAAGGTTCCAGGATCGACGACATGAATGAGATGACGCACATCAGCGAGCGGGTCGTCGCCTTCTGCGAGGCGACCAAGGTGCCCGGCATGCTCGTCGGCGTTTACCGTGCCGGGGAGCAGGCCTGCGTGGCCCACGGTGTGGCCAACACCGCCACTGCGGCGCCGATGCGTGCGGACACCGGCTTCCTGTTCGGATCCGTCACGAAGATCATGACGACGACACTCGTGATGCAGCAGGTCGAGCGTGGCTTCCTCGATCTGGACGCGCCGGTCGTCCGTTACCTACCGGAGTTCCGGCTAACCACGCCGGGCGCCGCGGAGAGGATCCGGGTTCGCCACCTGGTGACGCACACCAGTGGGATCGACGCCGACCTGTTCTTTCCGGACGCTGCGGGCCCTGACGCGCTCAAGACGTACGTCGAGCGACTCGGCCGTGAGTGCGGCAGCCTCTTCGAGCCGGGGGAGTACGTCAGCTACTCCAACGGCGGCATGATCGTCGCCGGTCGCCTCCTGGAGGTGGTCACCGGACGCCCATACCACGATCTGCTCGAACGGGACGTCTTCGCCGCCGCCGGGATGGTGGACGCGTGCACCTCCGCCGAGCGGGCCATCCTGCGTTCCACCGCGGTCGGGCACTTCCCTGACCCGGCCACCGGCGCACCCCGGCCGACCGGCATGTTCATGCTCCCGTCGACGTGGGGACCGGCCGGTGCCACGGCGATCGGCACGGTGGATGACCTGCTCGCCTTCGGGCGGGTCCAGCTGGCCGGCGGATTGGCGCCGTCGGGCGCGCGGGTCCTCGCCGCGGAGTCGGTCGCGCGCATGCGGACGGTCACGCACGACATGGGTACGCCCGACACGTCGCCTGTCGGCCTCGGCTGGCTGGTGCGGTCCGTGGGCGGGACGACGGTACTGACCATGTCCGGTGCCTCGCCCGGCGGAGTAGCCGTCCTGGTCGTCATACCCGAGCATGATCTGGTGTTCGCCGCCTACGGCAACGACGCCCGTGCCCTGGAGCTGCAGGACGAGTTGCTGCTCTGGCTCGCCGGCCGGTCCGGTGCGGCGGCGACGCCGGCCCACCTGCCCGCGACAGCGGATCTCCAGCCGTACGTGGGAACGTACCGCTCGAACCAACTCCGGGTCGATGTCCGCGCGGTCGACGGTGAGCTGGCGGAACAGGTGACTTACGAGCCGGCCGACGAAGACCAGGAACGCGTCTTCACCGGGTTCGTGGGGGGCCGGTTCACGGCACCGCCGCTGCGTTACGTGCCCCTGGGCAAGGGCCTGTTCGCCCCCGCCGGAGTGCCGGTGGCGGGACTGTTGCCGTACTACCTGGTCTCCTACCACGGCAACGGGCAATACCGGAGTTCCGGCGGCCGGCTGACCCGGCGCCAGTGCGTCTGACACGATGCGATCCATGACCGGCGCCCGGCATCTGCTGACCATCAGCCAGCTGGCCGGTTACGCGGGTGCCACGATCAAGGCGGTGCGGGTCTATCACGAGCGAGGCCTGCTTCCCGAGCCGCCCCGCGATTCCTCCGGATACCGGAGATACGGCGCCGAGCACGCGATCCAACTTATGAAGATCAGGACGCTGGTCGTGGCCGGGGTGCCGCTGGCCCGGATCAAGGAGTTGCTCGCTGCCGGGCCGGAGAGGTTCGCCGCCGCGATCGTCGAGATCGATCGCAGCCTGAGCAAGCGTGCCGACGAGATCGACCTTGCCCGGCGACGCATCGCCCAGCTCCACGGCGGGGACCGGCTGTTCGTCTCGGCGGAGGTCGCCGGCTACCTGGACCGGCTGCGCGAGGCGGGCATCAGCGAGCGCACCGTACTGCTCGAGCGCGACCTGTGGATCCTGCTGCAGTCGGCCGCCCCGGAGCAGGCCGCGGCCTGGATCGCCGACAAGCTCGAGGCTGTCACGGATCCCGCTTTCCTCGCGCTGTACCTCGACTACGACGCCGCGGTCGACTGGCCGCCCGACGATCCGCGATTGACCACGGTGGCGGAACGGACCCGGCGGTGGTACGCCGAGCGGGCGACCAGTGCCGAGGACGGCCCGCCGGCGGACCCGGTGATTTTCCGACTGGCCGCCGCGGCGGCCGGCGCCTCGTCCCCGGCGTGGGCCCGGATCGCGGAGCTGGCCAAGCAGGTCCCGTGATCCCGGCACCAGGCGACGCATCATGGGGAGGCTTGTCGCCGCCGTAGGTTGCCCGTACCGTCGCCGCATGGCACGCCGGCTCGCACTGTGGACGGTGTGCGCCGCCGGTTGGTGGCTGGCCTACGGCTGGCTCAGCGCCCGGGACTACCAGCGGACCACCGCCAAATGGGGGATCCACGCCCCGTGGTCGGAGGTGCTGACCGCCGAGCTGGTATCCGCCGCGTTGTGGATCCCGTTGACAGTCCTCGCGCTGGCGCTGGCCACCCGGTTCCCCCTGGGCAGGCCGGCGCCGACCGCCGTCGCCGCCCACCTCGGCGGGCTGACGCTCGCCGTGGTCGGGCGTTCGTGGGCCGTGCACACGCTCGACGATTGGCTCGGCTGCTACCCCGCCCTGCCGCCGGTCGGCGAGCTAGTCGCCGATCAGGGCCAGCAGCACGCGTTCACGTACGCCCTGGTCACCGGCGTCGGGCACGCCCTGCACTACGCCGCGGCACACCGGCGCCGCGAGGCCGAGCTGGCCCGCGCCGAGCTGGCCCGGCTGCGCGCCCAGATCCGGCCGCACTTCCTCTTCAACGCCCTGAACACCATCGCCGCGGTGGTGCACGAGGATCCGGACGGCGCCGAACGCATGATCTCCAACCTCGGTGTCCTGCTCCGCCAGGCCCTGGAGCGCGGCGAGGACCAGCCGGTGCCGCTGTCCGCGGAGCTGGAGCTGACCCGCTGTTACCTGGAGATCGAGCAGCAACGGTACGGCGACCGGCTGCGGGTGAGCTGGGACGTGTCGATCGAGGCCGAGCGTGCCCTCGTACCGCCGCTGGTGCTTCAGCCCCTGGCCGAGAACGCCGTGCGGCACGGCCTTGCGCCGCGGGCCCGCGGCGGTGAGCTGCGGATCGCCGCGCACCGAAGCGGCGGCACGCTGCACCTGATCGTGGAGGACGACGGCGTCGGCCCCAGACCCGGCTCGGGCCGGGGCGGCATCGGCCTCGCCAGCATCCGCTCCAGGCTGCTCGCCGCGTACGGGGCCCGCCACGAGTTCGCCGCCGGCCCCCGGCCCGAGGGCGGGTTTCGCGCTGTCGTACGCGTGCCGTGGCGGCCCGGCGAGCCGCGCACGGCACCGCAGCGGTCCGGGACGGGTGTGTCGTGATCCGGGCACTGGTCGTCGACGACGAGCCGCCCGCCCGACGGCGGCTCATCGCACTGCTCGGCCACCATCCGGACGTGACCGTGATCGGTGCGTGCGGCACCGCGGCGGAGGCGGTACGCGCGATCGGCGCGGACCGACCGGACGTGGTGTTCCTCGACGTGGCGATGCCCGAGGCCGACGGCTTCACCGTGCTGGACGACCTCCCCGATCCGCCGGCCGTGGTCTTCGTGACCGCGCACGCCCACCACGCCGCACGTGCCTTCGACGTGGCCGCCGTGGACTACCTCGTCAAGCCGTACCACCGGGAACGGCTGGCGGCGGCGCTGGACCGGGTCCGCGCCCTGGCGCGGCACGCACCGCCCGTCGGGCGGGTCGCCGTCGGCGTCGGCCGTCGCACCCGGCTGCTCGGCACGGCCGAGATCGACTACCTGCGGGCCGACGGGAACTACGTGCAGGTGTACGCCGGCGCGGCCAGCTACCCCGTCCGAGCCACGCTAACCGCGCTGCTGTCCACGTTGGACAGCGCCGCGTTCCTGCGGGTGCACCGGTCGCTGGCGGTCCGCATAGACCGCGTGCGCGACGTGGAGGTGCTGCGGCACGGCGAGCTGGCGCTGCGGTTGCGGACCGGCGCGCTGCTCATCTCCGGCCGCGCCTACCGCGACGAGGTGCGGCGGGCCCTGGGCCTGCGGGCGTGACCCGCGCTCCCACCCGTCCCGCTCCCGCTCCCGTCCGTCCCGCGCGGAGGAGCCGGGCGGGATGGATGCCGCCAGGATGGCCGCATGCGTGATTGGTTGGCGTTGCATGTGGTGGCGGTGGTGACGGCGGCCCTCACGGGCTACCCGGCGGGGCCGGACCGGGCGGGACCCTGGGACGGGCGGCCGCCGGGCACCCCGGAGACCGTCGGGCCGGGGGTCATCTCGACCGACGCGTACGAGTGGCGGCTGGCGCTGTCGCCGGACGGGCGGACCGCGTACTTCCCGCGCAGCGAGGGCTTCTTCCCCGTCACCCGGCAGGCCACCATCATGGTCTCCCGCTGGCGGGCCGGCCGGTGGACCGAACCGGTGGTGGCGCCGTTCTCGGGCGAGTACCCGGACATGGACCCCTTCCTCAGCCCGGACGGGAAGAGCCTGCACTTCTCCTCCATCCGCCCGGTGAACGGGCAGGCGCGGACCGACGCGGACCTGTGGCGGGTGCGACGCACGCCGGACGGCGGGTGGGGCGAGCCGGAGCACCTGGGTGCGGTGAACAGCCGGGCGGACGAGCTGTACTCATCGGTCTCCGCCACCGGCACGCTGTACTTCGCCAGCGAGCGGGCGGGCGGCGTGGGCGGGTGGGACATCTACCGCGCACGTCCGCGACCGGGTGGCGGGTACGGCCCGGCGGAAAATGTCGGCGCGCCGGTCAACACGGCCGGCTGGGAATTCAACCCGACCATCACCCCGAACGGGCGGGTGCTGCTGTTCACCGGGCTGAACCGGGCCGGCGGTGCCGGGTTCGGGGACATCTGGGCCAGCCGGCGCGGGCCCGGCGGCTGGTCCGAGCCAGCGGGCGTGGGGCCGGTGGTGAACACGGCGGCTGATGAATACCACCCGTCGCTGTCGCCGGGGCTGGACCGGCTGTTCTTCGTGGTCGACGGGGACATCCACCAGGTGGCGGTCAGCACCTTGACCCTGTCCCGGGATTGACGCCCCGGGGTCTAGGGGTCGGCGAGCCAGGTGCCGACGAGGGCCACCGCGGTGGCGGGGTCCGTTGTCCGCCTGCGGTCGTGGCCTTCGATGAGGTAGGGCGGCTGGCCGTGTGGGGCGGTGTCGACCTGAACCCGGTCGGGGCGGCCCGCGTCGCCGAGGAAGTAGACGTTGTCGTCATCGGCGGGGTGGCTGACCTCGAGGCGGTGGATGACGAGGTCGGGGTGGTGTCGCCGGAGTTGGTCGAAGACCGCGTCGATGGGTCCGCCGGTCCGGTGGGTGGCCGGCCAGGGCCGGCCCGGGGTGGCTGCTCGGTTCACCCCACCATCATCGCCGGGCGCGGCGTACGGGCAGCCGGATGGTGAGGCTGGTGCCGGGGTGGTTGTGGGTGGCGGTGATGGCGCCGCCGTGGGCTTCGACGATGGCGCGGGTGATGACGAGGCCGAGGCCGGTGCCCGGAATGGTGCTGTGCCGGGCGTTGGTGGCGCGGAAGAAGTTGCGGAACATGTGGGTGCGTTCCTCGGGCGGGATGCCGATGCCTGTGTCGGTGACGGTGAGCACGGCCGCGTCGCCGTCGGTGGTGAGGCGGGCGGAGACGGTACCGCCGTCCGGGCTGTATTTGACGGCGTTGGACAGCAGGTTGTCCAGCACCTGCCGGAAGCGCTGCGGGTCGACGTCGATGATCAGGTGGTCCGGTACGTCCGCGGTGATGGTCACCCGGTTGGCGTCGGCGGCGCGGGCGACGCGGTCGAGGCTCTCGCGCAGTGCGGTCACCGCGTCGGTGGGGCGCGGCGTGGGAGCGACGTGCCCGCCTTGGAGGGCGGCGAGGTCGAGCAGGTCGTCGACGATGGCGGTCAGCGAGGCGGTGTTGCGGTGGATGCCGTCCAGCATCTGGGCCACGTCCGGGTCCAGGCCGTCGGCCTCGGCGAGCAGCAGCTCGGTGTAGGAGCCGATCGAGGTCAGCGGGGTGCGCAGTTCGTGGCCGACCAGGGCGATGAAGTCGTCGCGGGTGCGGTCGAGCTGCGCGGCGAGCGTCACCGCCCGCCGGCGCGCGACGAACAACCCGATGCGGCGGGCCACGGCCTCGAGGCGGCTGATGAGCTCGGCCTCCTCGTACTCGGGCGTGTGGGCGAAGCAGGTGAGCACGCCGACGGTCGTGCCGTCGTGGATGGGCACGGCGGCGACGGTGCGGGCTCCCACCTGGGCGCAGGCGCGCGCCTGGGCGACCGATGCGGCCGTCACGAGGTGTTCCGTGTGGGCGATGTCCGGCACCCACAGGGGCAGGCCGGTCGCCCAGACGGTGCCGGTGATCCCGACGCCCCGGGTGACGGTGTGGCTGAGCGGGGCGTCGGTGCGCAGCCGCGGGTCGGTCCAGTGGCCGGCGCGGCGCAGCCCGTCGCCCAGCTCGTCGGCGAGCCACAGTTCCACGTGCGGCCAACCCAGCGTCTCGGCAACCACCTGGGTGATGAGCGAGCCGACCGCCCGGACGGTGTCCGCGCCGGCGAGCGCCGTGGCGACCCGCAGTTCGCAGGCGCGGAACCGTTCGGCCCGGCGCTGGGCGGTCACGTCGTGCACCGCGGCGACCGCTCCCGTCGTCCGGCCGCCGGCGTCGCGGATCGGGGTGGCGTTCGCGAGATAGGTGCGCGCCGGGGCGTCGGCGGGCCGGATGACCAGGGCGGCGTCGCGGACCAGCTCGCCGGCCAGTGCCCGCATCAGCGGCGAGTCCGCCCTCGGCAGGTGCGTGCCGTCCGGGCGGAACAGGTGGGGGTACAGCGTTGTCGGGTCGATGGCGGGCTCGTCCGCGCTCAGGCCGTGGGCTTGGCGCAGTGCCCGGTTGATCAGCACGACCCGCCCGTCGGCGTCGCACGCCGCCACCCCGGTGTAGAGGTTGTCGAGGACGGCCTGCAGGAAGGCCGCCTGCTGGGCGGCGTGCCGGTCGGCCTCGGCACGTTCGGCGGCATCGAGCGCCACCACGGCCCAGCGCGGCCCGGCTGGCGTCTCGATCATCGAGGTGATCGTCTCGACGGGGAAGACGTGTCCGTCCCGGTGCCGGGCGGTGGACCGCAGGCGCTGCACGGTCGGAGCGGCGGCGGCGCGGGCGGCGGCGGCGCGCATCCGGGCCCAGCTGACGCGGTCGAAGGCCAGCTGGTCGATCCGGCAGTCCAGCGCCTCCGCCTGCGACCAGCCGAACATCTCCTGCGCGGCCATGTTCCACGCCGAGACCGCGCCGCCGTGGTCGATGCCGATCAACGCCTCACCCAGCACGTCCAACACCGTCGCGAGGCTCACCCGGCGGTCGGTCAACGGGTCGCCCTCCGGCAGCGGGCCGACGAGCTCGGCAAGCTCGAGCAGGGCCATCAGGTCGTCGCCGGCCCAGTCCCGCGGCACGGCGTCGAACGCCGCCAGGGCGCCGAGCGCCTGGCCGCGGGCGTCGCGCACGGGGACACCCAGATAGGCGCGCACGCCGTAGCGGGCGGTGTCGAACTCCCCGCACTCGGGATGCGTCGAGATGTCGTCGACGACGAACGGGCTGTCGGTGCTCACCACGATGGGGCAGAGGGACGCGCTCAACGGCAGCTCCCGCGACGGCGGGATCGTCGGTGGCGCACCGAACACGCCGGCCAGGTGGATGTTGTCGTCGCGCACCAGCGTCACGAGACCGGCGTGGGCGGCCACCGACCTCGCGGCCAGGCGGGCCACCGCGTCCGCGGACGCGGCCCACGCCGGCAACGCCAGTTCCGTGCGCCGGACAGCGGCGAGCCGCTGCTCCGCGGCGAGCACGGCGCTCCCCATCGGCCGAAACATGACGCACTTCCCGTCGCCAACAAGGCCCAGTTCGAATGAACGGCGGTGCTGTGGCGCTCCAGGACCGGCACCGCGCAGCGGCGACTCCGGTACGTGAAAGCGTTGCCGCCTACTACCCGCCGCCAGGGAACACAAACCAGTAAAGGATGGTAAATCTAGATATTTTGGGCGGCGTGCTCAGGGGCAGGCCGCCGGGGGCTGGCCTTGCTGGTGCCCGGCGGCTAGCGCCTTCTCGAGGCAGGCAAGCAGCTGGCGGGGGAGGAACGGCTTCGTCAGCGTCGCCGTGGCCCCGGCGTCGGCGGGGCGGGTGTCGCCGGGGAAAAGCGTTCCGCTGACGAAGATGACGGGCAGATCACGCAGGTCGGGGTCCGCCCGGACGGCCGCACACAACTGCGCGCCGGTCATGACGGGCATGTCGATGTCCGTGACGAGGGCGTCCGGCCGATGCTTCCGTACGGCAACGAGGGCGGCACCGCCGTCGGCGGCTTCCACGACGTCGTGCCCGCCGCGGCGGATCACCCGCACCATGATGTTTCGGATGTCGTCGTCGTCCTCGGCGATCACCACCAGGGCCATGGTCCCTCCGATGTTGATCGGTCGTTGGCATCACGATACGTCTGACTAATGCGTGTTTGACCTTAATGCCGCGGTTCGGCGCGGCGAGCGGATGGGTCTCCAGCTCCTCGCCGTCGCGGACCCCCGATCCGGTCCGCTACGCCGGCCGGACCACCGCCTGCCGGGTCACCGCCTGCCGGGTCACCGCCGGCCGGGTCACCGCCGGCCGGGTCACCGCCTGACGTGCCGCGGCCGGGCCGGGCGTCAGACGCCCAGTTCGCGGCGGATCCGGGTGATCGCGGCGGTGACGTGGTCATCCTGCTCCGCGTCGACCGCCGCACCGGGATGGGCGCCGGGCCGCGTGACGATCCACAGGAGCTCGTCCGAACCGGGGCGGCGGCGCGCGATCACGCGGACCAGCCGGCCGTCGCCCGGCCGGACATGCGTGTCGATGACGGTTTGCGCCGACACCCGCTCGCAGGCGAACCACGCCAGCCGGTCGCCCGCCGGCAGCCGCAGCGCGGTCCGGCCGGGGACGTCGCGCCCGACGGCCCACAGCGTCAACGTGCGCCGGTCGGCGTCCCAGTCCACCCGGTGGACGAGTTCCCAGCCCCAGCGGAGCCAGACGTCGGTGCGCTGGTGGTACAGCGCGTGGTTGGTACCCACGACGGCCCGGCCGCCGTCGTCGAGGCCGGTGCGGAGGATCCGTTCGCCGGCCGCGAGCGGGGGCCGGCCGGCGGCCTCGGCACCGTTGCGGGTGAGGGCCCGGCCGAGCGCGCCGGTCGCCCGTCGCAGCACTCCCGGGATGACGTGTGCGTGCTGCGGTGACGTGTTGGACAGGCTCATGAGCGGCCCTCCTTCGAGTGGCGGCGGCTCGCTAGACATTGATGGTAATCGAAATCTCACATCCGGCTACCCCCATGGCGCCGGCCGATCGCCCTGGGCGCGCCGGCGCCCGCCGGGACCTGATGGGCGATCCCGGCGGGCGCGGTGGAGCGGGTTGGGTCAGAAGCGCAGGCGCAGGGCCTCCATGCGCAGCGACTGGCCGGTGGTGCCGACCTCGATCAGGTGGCCCCGCCGGGCGCACTCGGCGCCCTGCCAGCCGATGTTCTGCACGTGGGCCTCGGCGCACAGGGCGCGCCGGGCGACGAGCTGGAGCGCCTCCAGGCGCAGCGACTGGCCGGTCGTGCCGACCCGCAGCGTGTGGCCGTCGCCGACGCACCGGGCCCGCTGCCAGCCGATGTTCTGCACGTGGCCGCGGGCACAGAGGCCGCCGAGGTTGCGCGTCATGATGCTGAGGGCCTCGAGCCGCAGGGACTGGCCCGTGGTGCCGACCTCCAGCGTGGTCCCGGCGCGGGCACACGCCCAGCCCCGCCACCCGAGGTTCTGCACGTGGGCGTTGACGCAGACGACCCGGCGGATCGGGAAGCGGTGGTTCTCGACCTGCTGGGTGGCGGCGGATTCGGCGGCGGCGGCGGCGCGCGGCGCGGCGGAGGCGACCGAGCCCATGGACGGGACGACGACGACGAAGGCGGTCAGGGCGACCACGGCAGCCCTGCGGAAATTCTTGGTGGAAATACGCATAAGTGGATTCAACACTGGGGAAAGAGACCTAAGTGAGCTTTGCGGACTTAGCGGCCGCATAACCACCCGAAGGGTATTCGCCTTTTTCTGCCCGCAAGTCCCTGGGTTGCGCCGCCGCCGGGATGCATCATGAGGTATGCGTAGATTGATGGCCACCTTTGTCGCGACGGCGCTCACGGTCATCGGGTCGGTCGCCGCGCCCACCGCTGCCGCGGCCGATCCATCGGCGGAACCCCAGATCTGGCAGCGGACCTTCCGGTCCACCGCGGTGTTCGTCAACGGCGAAAGTCGCGAGCTCGTTGCCGGAACGCGGATCCGCATCGCCTTCCCGCGCGGCGTGGTCACCGCCGGGGCGGGCTGCGGCGACATCGTGGGCAGCGCCGCGCTCGCGGCCGATCGACTGGTCGTCGCCGCGATGAATCTGTGGTTCAACGGCTGCGCCGACCGCGCCCGCCAGAACCAGGACTACTGGCTGGCCGCCTTCCTGAGCCAGGATCCGACCTGGCGCTTCGACGGTGCCGAGTTGGTGCTCGCGGACGCCGACACCGAGATCCGGCTGACGGACCGGCCGACGGTCGCCGCCGATGCGGCACTGCTGGACACGTACTGGGTGATCGAGGCAGTGGTCGAGGGCGACCGGGTGACGCCGGTGCCGGCCTTCCCGCAGCCGTACGTGGTGCTCCGCGGCACCGGCGAGCTGGCGGCCTACGACGGGTGCAACTGGATCAGCGGCACGGCGGCCGTGGCGGGGGAGTCGGTCACGCTGGCCAACGTGGGGTCCACGAAGCGCCTGTGCGCCAACCACAGCATCCTCCTCGGCATCAAAATCATGGCGGCGCTGGACGACGGGACGGTCACGGCGCGGCTCGACGGCGGCCGGCTGGAGCTGTCCCGTCCCGGCGGACCGGGCCTGCGCCTGCGGTCGGAGTCCTGACCGGGCCGGCGCCAAACGTGACCATGATTGCTGCCCGAGACGCGTCTTGACAACGGCGCGACTATCCACAATCATCCATGTGATTAAAACGTTTCAGCCGCGCCGTGCGCAATCTCCGGTCGACGTGCCCGCCCGTCGGCCGACCCGCTCAGCTCAGTCCCCCCAGGTCGATAGCCGCCGGGCAACGCGGAGAAGCCAGGAGACCCCCAGATGAGTCGTCGAACAACCAGACCGCGCACGGTACGGACAGTGCTCGTGGCGGGCGCCAGCGTCGCGGCGTTGGTGCTGAGCGGGCCGACGGCGGTGTCCGCCAACGGCTCCCGCCCCGGCCGGAACCAGGCCGTCCAGCTTGAACACCTCGATCGGGGGTTGGTCGCGGCGTCGACCAGCGAGGGGGTGTTCCTGAGCTGGCGGCTGCTCGGCAACGAGGTCACCGGGCACACGGCGACCGGCATGGCCGGGGCCAATTTCCACGTCTACCGGGACGGCACCCGCATCGCGACGGTCACCGACAGCACCAACTTCCTCGACCGGGCCGGCGCGGCCACCGCGTCGTACCGGGTCGCCGCGGTCGTCCGCGGCCGCGAGGTCGACCGCAGCGCCGCGGCGTCGCCGTGGGCCGGCACCCACCGCGACCTCCCGTTGCGTAAGCCGGCGGACGGCGTGACCCCGTCCGGCGACGCCTACACGTACGCGGCGAACGACATGAGCGTCGGGGACGTGGACGGCGACGGCCGGTACGAGTTCGTCGTCAAGTGGGATCCGTCCAACTCCCGGGACGTCTCGCAGGTCGGCTACACCGGGCCGGTGTACGTCGACACCTACAAGGCCGACGGCACCCTGCTGCACCGCATCGACCTGGGCGTCAACATCCGCGCCGGCGCGCACTACACGCAGTTCCTGGTCTACGACTTCGACGGCGACGGCCGTTCGGAGATGATGTTCAAGACCGCGCCGGGCACGAAGATCATCCGGTACGACCGCACCGGCGCCGTCGTCTCCGAGCGGTACATCACGATGCCGCGCGCGGACGTGCGCGCCGGCTACTCGCACGCCGACGACTACCGGCTCAGCGCCGCCGGCTACTACCAGCACCTCGTCGAGATGTTCCTCGGCTGGCACCGGCACCCCGAGGTGGTCGCCGGCAACTGGCCCGCCACGCTGGAGGAGGCGTTCGGCATCGCGCCGACGCGCACCTACCCGCTGTCCCGCGCGGACGCCGAGTCCCTGGTGGACTACTTCATCGACGTCTACGCGCCGAGCCGCAGCGCGCGCAACGTCCTGCGGGCGTTCCAGGGCTTCATCGTCGACGGTCCGGAGTACCTGACGGTCTTCAACGGCGCCACCGGCCGCGAGCTGCAGACGATCCGGTACAAGCCCGGTCGGCACGACGACGGCCTCATGTGGGGCGACTACGCGATGGGCCGCATCGAGCCCGGCAACCGGGTCGACCGGTTCCTCGCCGGGGTGGCGTACCTCGACGGCAAGCGCCCGTCGGCGGTCTTTGCCCGGGGCTACTACACCCGCAGCACACTGGTGGCGTACGGCTGGAACGGCCGGCGACTCACCGAGCAGTGGTACGTCGACAGTGGCTGGACGCCCATGACCAACCCGTTCAACGACGCGCCGCACGGGCGTACCGGCACGGACCCGGAGTTCGGCACGCTCACCACGCAGGGCTTCCACTCGCTCAGCGCGGCCGACGTCGACGGCGACGGCAAGCACGAGATCGTCTACGGCGGCGCCACGATCGACGACGACGGCAGCCTGCTGTACTCGTCGTTCGCCGTGCTGCCGCCGGGCAGCGCCGCGCCGGGCGAACGCGCCCGGCTCGGGCACGGCGACGCCATGCACGTGACCGACATCGACCCGGACCGCCCCGGCCAGGAGATCTTCACGGTGCACGAGGGGGCGACCGGCGCGCCGTACGGCATGGCGATGCGGGACGCCGCGACCGGCGAGGTCCTGTTCGGGGTCTACTCCGGCCGGGACACCGGGCGCGGGATGATCGGCGACGTGCTGCCGGACGTGCGCGGCCTGGAGGCCTGGGCCAGCCTGCCGGGCGGCACGGACTCGCTGGGTCTCTACACGGCCAGGGGCCAGGTCACCACAGGGCCGATCCCCGGGACCAACCAGAGCATCAGGTGGGCGGCCGACATGACCACGCAGATCGTCAACGGCGCCGGCGAGGTCACGCCGACGATCGACGACTGGCGGCGCGGCACGCTCGTCACCGCCGAAGGCACCCGGACCAACAACGGCACCAAGGGCAACCCAGGGCTGGTCGCCGACGTGGTCGGCGACTGGCGCGAGGAGCTGCTGGTCCGCACGGCCGACAGTACGGCGATCCGGATCTTCCTCAGCACCGAGGTGACCGACCGCAAGCTGTACACGCTGATGCACGACCCGCAGTACCGGGCGGAGGTGGCGCGGCAGCAGACCACGTACAACCAGCCGTCGTACACCAGTTTCTACCTGGCCTCGGACATCGACTGGGCGCGGGTCCCCGTGCCGCGGTTCCGGGCGGCGGGGCGCTGACCGGACGGCCGCCGCGGGCCGGGCGATCCCGCCCGGCCCGCGGGGGCGGTCACCAGTGCACGCGCAGGGTCAACCCCGTCGACGGGGCCGCCGGGTCGTCGGCATCGACCACCGCCAGCAGGCGCACCCCGGCGGCGGCCATGGCGCGCAGCGCGAGGCATAATGCCGATTACAGCGCGCCTGATCTTGGTTGACGAAGACGCTCTGTTGGCGTTATGCCGATGTCGGGTGATTGATCGTCCGTACCAGCCGTCGGGGGCGACTCGACCGATTCCGGGACGTCGCCTCGGATGCCACACTGTGCGGGTGGAGCTTCAATTCGCGGTCGGACGGCGCCCGAGCTAACGCCGTCCAGTTCACGCACAACAAGTCCTGGGGACGCCAAGGGAGCTGTCCGTGTTCACTGCCGCCGACGTCCGCAGCACGCCGGGCCACGGAAGCTGATCACCATGCTGAACTCACCTCACGGATTTGCAGCTGTGATTGCACGCTGACCACGCGGCAGCTCTGACGGTCTATGCCTGCGGTTGAGCTGGCTCGGTATCCGGAAACATAGCCGATGAGCGTGGACTCGCGGGGGCGCGCTGTGTGGGAGGACGCCTCATGTTGGTCGTCGAGTAGGTGGGCGGGTGGCCTGGCTACGAGAGAGTCCAACGGTCAAGAACAGGCATCAGGGCCAGCCGACGTGGGGGGCGGGTGCGTCGGTAACGAGCACCTGCCCCGTTCTCGGCCCGCCGAAGGGATTCTCCGGGTTCCACACCGCGGCCATGATGAACAGCGTCCGTCCGTCGGCGCCGCCGAGCATGCAGGCGAATGGGCTGCGGTCCAGTTCGACGCGGTCGAGGATCTTGCCGCCTTCGGCCACGCGTACGCAGTCGTGTTCCCCTTGGGAGGTCCAGACCGCGCCCTCGGCGTCGATGCAGATTCCGTCCGGGCCGAGGTCGTCGGCGAATACCCGCCGGTTCGACAGCCCTCCGTCGTCGGCGATGTCGAACGCAGTGAGAGTGCCGGTGAAGGACTCCGAGATGATCAGGGTGCGGTTGTCCGGCGTGACAACCATTCCGTTGGGGAAGGCGATGTCGTCGGCTACCTGCCGCGCTTCGCCGTCGGGCGTGATCCGCGCGATGTAGCCGGGGACGAAGTCCGGGCGTTCGTGCAGCGGGGTGTGGTCGCCCGCCGCCATGTCCTTCATCGCCCGGTCGATGAAGGCCAGGAAGTCGAAGTCGGCGCCGTTGACGTAGACGTTGCCCCGCCCGTCGACGGTGATCTCGTTGAACCCGCTCGGCAGCCCATCGAGGCGCCCGTACGGGGTGAGTGATCCGTCCGCGCCCTGCACCAGCAGCCGCCCCCCGGCGTCAGCCGTACCCGGGACGATCAGCAGCCTGCCGTCCGGCAGCCAGTCGATGGAGTGCGGCGACACCGTGGCGTCGTCCATGACCACCTCGCTGTTGCCGTCGGCGTCCACGGCGACGATCTGGTTGGTGCCCCAGTTGCAGAACCACAACCTGCCGTCGTGCCAGCGCGGGCACTCCCCGATGCCGAGCCCTTCGAGCAGCACACGGGCGGCCCGTGCGGGTGGCGACATGACCCCTCCAAAGTAAACTGAGCAGTACTGGCGATACTGTACGGTATCGTGCTGGCTCTGGCGCGTACGGCGCTTCCGGGGGGAGACCGATGAACACCCCGGAGACCCGCTCGGCCCGTAAACGCCGCGCGATCCTGTCGGCCGCGACGGTCGTCTTTCTGCGCGAGGGCTTCGCCGGTACGACCATGGACCAGGTTGCGGCGCTCGCCGAGGTGTCGAAGCTGACGATCTACCGGCACTTCTCCGACAAGTCGGCGCTGTTCACCGCGGTTGTGGTGAGCGCGGTCGACGAAGCCAGCGACCTGGTCCAGCAGGAGATCCTCGCGCTCGGCCGCACCGGCGACCTCGCCGCCGATCTGCGCGCCCTCGCCCGCCACCAGCTGGACCGGGTGATGCAACCGCACCTGCTGCGGCTACGCCGGCTCGTCATCGCCGAAACGGCGCGGTTCCCCGAACTCGGGCGCATCTTCTACGACCGCGGCCCGGGACGCACGATCGTCACCCTCGCGTCGATCTTCGACAACCTCTCCGGCGACGGCGTTCTCCGCGCCGAGGACCCGCACCTGGCAGCGACCCAGTTCAACTGGCTGCTGATGGCCGAACCACTGAACCGGGCCATGCTGCTCGGCATCGACGAAACCCCGGCCACGGCGGAACTCGACCGCTACGCCGACGACGCCGTGCGGACCTTCCTCGCCGTCTACCGGCCTTGACAGGCGACGGATCTGCTCCCGTACACCACCGGTGACACCACGTCCGGCGTGCGCCGACGGACGAGTCGCGGCCTGACGACACGCTATCCCGCCCGAATCCGCGAGATCGATCGGTAGCGCCCAGACTCAACCAGTCCCAGGCCATTAGATGGCCGACCGAACCATCGGCACGGTGCCGCCCCCACCAATACGCTGCCAGCGCGGGGCGACATTGCAACGGTGAGCGCCCGAAATCGCCCGCGACGTCGGCATCCAGAGCGTCGCCGAACACGCCGGCCGGCACCGCCGCACACGGCCGCACGACCCCCCGCCGCAACCAGAGCGCATCGAGCGCCCGAGCTGCGCACCGCCGGCCGGGCACCCCCGCGAAGGCCACAACGCCCCTGCTGCGGCGCCACGGCGACGGCGAAGACACCCGCGCACGCACACCAGAGCTGACCCGCCGGGCTGTCGAATTCGACGTCACCGGCCCACCGGTCGATCTTGCCGGCAGCCACGCCGACATCAACCGCAGGGCGGTGACGCTCGTCTACGCCCAGCCCAACCACCAGACCGCGCAACCCGTCACCCCAGGAGAGACCCGCCATGACCACCCGGCCGCCAGGCTGGCCGCGTTCGTCCGCGAGCACGACGCGTTCATCATCACCGTCCTGACCGTGTACGCCGAGCACATGACCGAGGCCGCCGACAGCGCCGGCGCGCAGTACCGCCAAGGGCAGGCAGACCCGGCGCAGCTCGCCGCCCAGAACGCCTCGCTGATCACCAACAACGGCTACAAGCACGGCGCCGCGCAGTTCGCCGACGCCGCCCGCCACGCATCCGCGCCGGGGTGGAGCCCGAGCCCAGCAGCAGGACGCCCGGCGCGCCTGCGACGGCGACCTGGCACGCCGCCTCGGCGGCAAGGCGACCCGCCCATTGTGCCCGCCGGTGCGTCTGCCCGCCCGATTCTGCGGCGTTTGTTGACGCGGGCGCCGGGTAGGGGTCACGGCAGGAGACGACCGTGAGGGGGACAGCATGGCCGACGTGCCGCGCACGGGTGAGCAGCCCGCAGACCGACCGACCGCGGACGGCTCCGGTGGCGTGCCGCAGCCGCAGGCCCAGGGCGGGTCGCCCGCCGACGCCGACGCCGACCTGGTGACCGAGGACGATGGTTCCGGGATGGGCGGCGGGTCCTCTGGCGGCAGCGGCGGCGGGTCCGGGATGCCCGGGCACCCGGACGCCGCCCGGTAGCCGCGGCGCCGGCCCGGTCAGGCGAGGCGACAGGCGAGCGGCGTGCCGAACCGTCCGGCCATCGCCTCCTTGATCCCTCGCGCGAACCCCCCGCGCGCGGCCAGGTCCGTGCGCAGCAACCGCCGCTGCGCCGCCGCGTCGCCGTCCCAGGCGGCGAGGCAGTCCTCGGGTACGGCATTCGCCGTGGCCACGAGGACCCCGGTGGCGCCCAGCCAGGCGGCGGACCCGACGAGCGCCGGGGAGCCGGTGTACACGGCGCCGGGCCAGCCCAGGTCGAGCAACCGCACCAGCCGGCCCGGGTCGCCGCTGGAGTCCTTCAGCCCGGCCACCGGCAGGCCCGGCAGCGCCTCCAGGGTCACCTCGCCACCCGCCACGCCGGGCCAGTGGTACGCCAGCATCGGCGCACCGCCGGCGGCCTCGGCCACCCGGGCGAAGTACGCGTCGGGCGCCGGGCCGAACCGGGGCGGCGCCACCAGGACGGCGTCCGCCCCGGCGGCGACGGCCGCGGCGACCCGG
>DASQDS010000432.1:0-2843 GCA_035634075.1 Pilimelia sp.
GTTCGCGAGCAGTACCGCGAGGTCCGGCCGACCGACCGGCCGCTGTAACTGACCCGCGTCAGCGCGGGCCGGCACCCCCGGCCCGCGCTGACGCGCGCCGCCCGCCGGGAGTGCCGCGTCAGGCGAACAGGGCGAAGTAGATGGCGATGTGGTGGGCCATGGCGGCCACCAGCGTGCAGGCGTGGAAGAACTCGTGGTGGCCGAAGACGGTGGGCCACGGGTTCGGCCGGCGCAGGGCGTAGAAGACCGCCCCGACGCTGTAGGCGAGGCCGCCGGCGGCGATCAGCACGAGCGCGGTCACGCCGCCGCCGTGCAGGATGTCGGGCAGGACGGCGACCGCCACCCAGCCGAGCGCCAGGTACAGCGGCGCGGACACCCAGCGGGGCGCGTGCGGCCAGACCACCTTGACCGCCACCCCGCCCAGCGCGCCGGCCCACACCAGCGACAGCATCAGCGTCGCCTTCGCCGTGGACAGCAGCAGGACGCAGAGCGGCGTGTACGTCCCGGCGATGAAGACGAAGATCATGCAGTGGTCCAGCCGCCGCATGATCTGGTAGCCCCGCGGTGACCACACCCGGCGGTGGTACAGGGCGCTGGTGCCGAACAGCCCGCACACCGTGACGCTGTAGATGGCGCAGCTCACCAGCGGCGCGATGCCGGGGCGTCCCGCCGCGACGGAGACGAGCACGATGCCGCAGACGACAGCGACGAAGAAGGCGTACGCGTGCAGCCAACCCCGCATGCGGGGCTTGCCTAGATCCACGGGGCGCAGGCGGGAGGGGGCGGCGGTCACCTCTCTAGGTTACGACGCCGTAGGTTACCTGCACGTAGAGCGGGCCTTACGATGCTAGTGGTGCTGACCCCCCGGACCAGTCGTCCGCCCGGGCCCGCAGCTCGTCCGGGCTGAGGTCCTCCCGCTGCGTGGCGAGCGACCACCGGTGCCCGGCCGGGTCCGTCAGTTGGGCGTAGCGGTCCCCCCAGAAGGTGTCCGCCGGCGGCTGCGTGCCCGTCGCCCCGGCGGCCAGGGCGGCCGCGTACGCGGCGTCCACGTCGGCCACGTAGCGGTGCAGCGTCACCGGGGAGCCGCCCAGCGCCGCGGGCCCCAGCGCGCCGGACTCCGGGAACTCGTCGTGCAGGAGCAGCCGGCCGCCGTCGAGGAGCAGCTCGCAGTGCATCACCCGCCCGTCGGGGGCCACATTGCGCACCAGCTCGTCGGCGCCGAAGGCGGCCCGGTAGAACCGCACGGCCGCCTCAGTGTCGGGCACCGTGAGGTGCGGGGTTATCCCCGGGAACTCCGCCAGCGTCATCTCGGTCCTCCTCGTGGCCGTCGCCTGGTGGGCGATCGTCGGTTTCGGTCAACACGGCCCGCGCCGCGTCGCTGGCCAGCAGGGCGGCCAGCCGGTGGGCCTCGGCGCGGACGGCCCGCCGGCCCGCCGCGGTGATGCGGTAGCTGCGGCGCCGCGCGGCGCGCCGGTCGGCGCCCGGCTCGGCCACCGGCTCCGCGACCTCGGTCACCAGGCCGTCCACCCGCATCCGCTGGAGCGACCGGTAGAGGGTGCCGGGCCCGAGCACGATGCCGCCGGCGGTCAGCTCCGCCACCTCCGCCAGGAGCGCGTAGCCGTGCCGCTCGCCGCGGGTGAGCGCGAGCAGCAGAGCGAAGACCGCTGGCGTCGGCGGCGCCGCGGCGGTCACCGCCCGCGTCGTCATATCAGGTTACCTCCACGGTGACTATATCCACCATGGAGCTAGAATGGAAGCATGACGGAGATCCGGCTGGTGGGCGCGCGGGCGTTGCTGGTGGAGTGCGCCGACGCCGCCCAGGTCGAGGCGTGGCGGGCCGAGCTCGGCCGGCGCCGGCAGGCAGGCGAACTCGCCGCGGTCGACATCGTGCCGGGGGCGCGCACAGTCCTGCTGGACGGGCTCCCGGACCCGGTCGCCGCGGCCCGCGCCATTGCCGGCTGGCCGCCGCCGCCGCCCGCCGGCGCCGCCGACGGCCCGCTGGTGGAGATCCCGACCGTGTACGACGGCGCGGACCTGCCCGCCGTGGCCGCCCACTGGGGGCTCCGGCCGGTCGTGGCGGCCGCCCGGCTGGCGGCGGCGGAGCTGCGGGTGGCGTTCTGCGGCTTCGCGCCCGGCTTCGCGTACCTGACCGGCCTACCGGGGCCCGACATACCGCGGCTGGCCACCCCCCGCCCGCGCGTGCCGGCCGGCTCCGTCGCGCTCGCCGGCCCGTACGCCGGCATCTATCCCACCGCCTCGCCCGGCGGCTGGCGGCTGGTCGGGCGCACCACCGTGACCCTGTTCGAGCCCGACCGCGAGCCGCCGGCCCTGCTGGCCCCCGGCACCCGGGTGCGGCTGGTGGCCGCGCCGTGATCGAGGTGGTGCGGGCCGGCGCCCTGACGACGGTGCAGGACCTCGGTCGGCCCGGGTTGGCCCATCTCGGCGTACCCCGTGCCGGCGCCCTGGACGCCCCGGCGCTGTCGCTGGCCAACCGCCTGGTCGGCAACCCGGCGGACGCGGCCGGGCTCGAGGTGACCGTGACCGGCTGCGCGCTGCGCCTCCTGGCCGCGGGCACGATCGCCGCCACCGGGGCGTACGGGCGGCTGCGCGTCGCCGGCCGGGCGGCGCAGTTCGGGCAGCCGGTGGCGGTGCCGGCCGGCGCGACGGTGGAGCTGGGGCGCGCCGAGGGCGGGGTGCGGACCTACCTCGCGGTGGCCGGCGGCATCGCGGTCCCGGCCGTGCTGGGCAGCCGGGCCACCGACACGCTGTCCGGCCTCGGGCCGCCGAAGCTGGTCGACGGTCAGCTGCTGCCGGTCGGCCGGCCCGCCGGGCCACCCGGTGCC
>DASQDS010000433.1:0-2500 GCA_035634075.1 Pilimelia sp.
GGTCTTGCCGGCGCCGTTGGGGCCGACCAGGCCGACCCGGTCGCCGGCGTTGACGAGGAGGTCGACGCCGGCGAACAGGGTCTCGCCGTCGTAGTGGTGGGTCAGGGATACGGCCTTGAGCACGGTTCCTCCGCGGCGGACGGTGTCGTGGGTACGGACACGTCGGCGCCGAGCGTTCCTCGGCGCGGTGCGCGGATCACATGGGGAAGGGGTCTCCCGGGGGTCGGCTGCTCGCGGACCCGGCCAGCATCGCGCGGCCGGCTGGGCGCCGCAACCGATTAGTCCGCGCGGCGTCGGCCTCGGGTGCACCCGCGCTGTCGGCCAATCGGGCAGACCGGGGCGGCGACCGGTCGGAAGCCTCATGCCCCGCGCCGACGCGACGATCGTGCCGGGTGCCGACACGGATGTCGGTCACGCGCCCGCCGTCCGGCGGGCGCGCGGCGGCGATCAAGGAGGACTCGTGGCAGGTCTACACCGCGTGGACGTACCCGCGCGTCTGGACCTAACGGGCCGGGCGTTGCGCCTCACCGTGCGGCAGAAGCTCGCGCTGTCGGCGGTGATGCTGCTGACGCTCGGCTCCGCCACCGTCGCCGGGTCGTACGCGGCCTGGACCGCGACGAACGACAACCCGGGCAACACCTTCACCACGAGCGGCGTGCTGCTGCTCGACAACCAGGGTGGCCAGGGCGGCTCCACGACCACGACCGGCACCGCGATGTTCAACATCACCAACCTGTCCCCGGGTTCGGCGGCGACGACGAAGTGCATCGGGGTGAACTTCTCCGGCAGCGTCCCGGCGGCCAGCCTGACGCTGGGCGCGACGCTGGGCGGCGCGGGCCTCACGACGTTGCAGAGCCGCCTGACGGTGAACGCCGCGACGTACAACACGAGCGGCACGGTGGCCGTGACCCCCGGCTCGAACACCAACAACGGCGCCTGCACCAGCTACCCGGCGGCCGGCACGAACGTCACGGTCGGCACGCAGGGCGCGACCATGCAGACGTGGGCCGGCGGCGGCCCGTACACGATCGCCAGCCCGGTCACGAACACCTGGTACAAGTTCACGATCAGCGGCCTGCCCTCCGGCGACACCAACTGCGCGACCTACTGCAGCAAGACGATCACGATGACGTTGACATGGACACTGACCACCACGTAATGGCGGCGGCCGACCGTCGGCACGGCCGTCCGGGCGCGGCGGACGGGGCCGGGCGGTCGCTGCTGGACACGGCGAGTTCGCTAGTCCTCGGCGGCGTGGTCGTCCTCATGGTCGCCGTCTTCGCCGGCGGTTTCCTCGGCCTGCGGATCCTGGTGATCCAGAGCGGCTCGATGACCCCGACGATGCGGGTCGGCGACCTGGTCGTCAGCCGCTCCACGCCGGCCGCGGACCTGCGCCCCGGCGACGTGGTCACGTTCCGGCATCCCCAGCTGGAGGACCCGGTGACGCACCGGGTGGTGCGGGCCGTCCGGGCCGGCGGCCAACTGGAGGTGGAGACCCGGGGCGACGCCAACAACGCGTCCGAGCACTGGCAGGTACGGCCCACCGAGCGCGTCGGCACCACCGTGTTCGGCGTCCCGCGCGTCGGCTGGGTGTTCCTGCTGCTGTTCGAGCAGTGGGGCCGGGCCGCCCTGGTCGCGCTCGCCGGTCTGGCGACGGCGGCGTACCTGCTGCGGTGGATCTGGCGGGCGCCGCGGACGGTCGCCGCGACCCGGTGACCGCGCGCCGCCCGCCACCGCGGGCGGCGCGGCGTCAGCCGACCCGTTGGGTACGGTGGCGCGGTGGCGGGTGTGGCGGAGTCGGTGGTTCCGGTGGTGTACGTGGGCGACATCGCCTCGGCGATGCGCTTCTACGCCGTGTTCGGCTTCGCCGAGCAGAGCAGTGGGGGCGACGGGTCGTCGCGCTGGTCGTACCTGCGCCACGGGGACCTGACCGTGCTGCTCGTGGAGGTGCAGCCCCGGCTGATCACCGTCGAGCTGCCGCTGCTCATTTACCTGTACGTCGACGACCTGGCCGCGACGGTGGCGGCGCTGGCGGCGGCGGGGTTCCCCGCCGACCGCGTGGGCTATCCGGAGCACGCCCCGGGCGGCGAGGCCCGGACCCTGGACCCGGACGGCAATGTCGTGCTGGTCGGGCAGCGGGCCGCCGTCCGCCCCGAGGAGCGCGTCCGGCCGACCGCCGCGGAGGCGCGGTTCTCGCTGATCCGGCGGGCGGCGGAGGCGGCGGCCCAGCGGGGCGGCGCACCGGAGCGCTGCCAGATCGGCCGGGCGGGCGGCGAGCCGTGCCCGCGACCGGCCGAGGTGCGGCTCGCCGACTCGTGCGGCCAGTCGGCCTGGGCGTGCGTGGACCACGCGGACGAGACGCTGCTCAACGCGCGCAGCGTCTTCCTGGCCACGGAGGACGACGAGTGCCTGGCCCCCTTCCTCCGCCGCCGCGCCACCCCACCCACCCCACCCGCCCCACCGGCCCCACCGGCGTGATCAAGGGATTGGTGCCACCCCG
>DASQDS010000434.1:0-3665 GCA_035634075.1 Pilimelia sp.
CGACGGACAGTCGGCCTCGGGGCACCGCCAGAGCCGGGCCAGCAGCGGCGGCCCACCGGGCCGGGGGGCGGCGGGCCGGCCGGGCACCCGGGGCACGAGCGCGGCGCCGCCGTGCCCGACCACCGGCGCCAACAACCGCCCGGGCTCGGCGCCCAACCACCCGTACCTGTCCCGCCACCGGTCGAAGCCCTGCCGGCTGAGCACCGGCAGGCCGGCCAGCTCGGCGACCTCCAGCACCCGGTCGCCGGGTGCCGCCGCGAGGACCTCCACCAGGCCGTCGTCCGCCCACCGGCGGACCACCATGCGCTCGTTCGAGGTCAGGTCGGGGTCGGAAAGCAGGGCGCGCTCGGCCACCACGTACACCGGCACGTTGTCCTCGGACAGGTGCCGGCCGAGGGCGTCGATGACCATCCCGAGGCGCAGCACGCTCGCCGTCCGCCCACCGTCGAGGTCGGCGTACCGCACCACCTCGGACAGGTCCAACACCGCCCGGGTCAACACCGGGTCGGTGGAAAGCCGGCGTTCGATCGCGTCCAGCACGCGGCTGACTTCGAATCTCACCTCGTCATGATGCCCCGCGCGGGCGGGTGGCGGCAGCCCCGGGGCGGTCAGCCCTGGTCGGCGAGGATCGCTTCTATGCGCTGGGCAAGGTCCACGTCACGTTGCGTCACGCCGCCGGCGGAGTGGGTGGACAGCCGGAACGTGAGCGTCCGCGACCGGATGTCGATGTCCGGATGGTGGTCCAGCTCCTCGGCCACCTCCGCCACCCTGTCCACCACCGCGACGGCGGCGGGGAAGCTGGCCAGCTCCACGGTGCGCGTGAGCACCAGCGGGTCGCCCTTCCAGTCGTCCAGGGCGGCGAGCGCAGCCAGCAGCGCGTCGGCCTCAAGGAGGTCTGCCATGCGGTTGACCTTACTACTCGCGGTGGTGCGCGACGGCTTCATGGTGGTCATCGCCCGGACGCGGCTGCGGGTCCGCGTGCACGATCGCCGCACTGAGTTTGGGTACGGCGTGCAGCAGGCGATGTTCGGCGTCCACCGCGATGGCGTGCGCCCGCCGGAGGGACAGGTCGGCCCCGACCACGATCTCGCATTCGGCGCGCAGCCGGTGACCGATCCACCGCACCCGCACCGCCCCCGCGGCGAGGACGCCGTCGGTGCCGCGCAGCGTCTCCTCCACCGTGTCCACCAGGGCCGGGTCGACGGCGTCCATCAGCCGCCGGTAGACCTGACGGGCGGCACCGACGAGGACCGCCAGGATGGCCACGGTGATGCCGAGGCCCACCACGGGGTCGGCCCGGCGCCAGCCGAGCGCCAGCCCACCGGCGCTGAGCAGCACGCCGAGCGAGGTGAAGCCGTCGGTGCGGGCGTGCAGGCCGTCCGCGACCAGCGCCGCCGAACCGATCCGCCGCCCGACGCCGATGCGGTACCGGGCGACCAGCTCGTTGCCGGCGAAGCCGATGAGACCGGCCGCCGCCACCGCGACGAGGTGGCGCACGTCCGCCGGGTCGAGCAGGCGGCGGAACGCCTCGAAGCCGGCGAGAGCCGCCGACGCGGCGATGAAGACCACGATCGTGATGCCGGCGAGATCCTCCGCGCGGCCGTACCCGTAGGTGTATCGGCGGGTCGCCGCGCGCCGCCCCACCATGAAGGCGATCCCGAGCGGGACGGCGGTCAGCGCGTCGGCCACGTTGTGCAGCGTGTCGCCGAGCAGGGCCACCGAGCCGGACCACGCGACGACCACGCCCTGGGCGACCGCGGTGACGCTCAGCACCGCCAGGGAGATCCACACCGCCCGGATGCCCTCGCGGCTGGACTCCAGGGCGGAGTCGACCTGGTCGGCGGTGTCGTGCGAGTGCGGCGCCACGGCGTGCTTCAGCCGGCGCCACCACCCACGACCGTGGTCGTGTCCGCCGGCACCGTGCTCGTGGTCAGCCTCGTCGTGGTGGTGCGCGGGCGCACCGTGGTCGTGCTCCTGATCGTGCCGGTGCCCGTGCTCCGCAACCATGCGCCTATTCTGCGGCTCGCTCGGCGCGCGGGTGTCGGGGGCCGCCGCTAGGCTGGCGCGGGTTCGCCTCCCGACGGGCAGCGCCGCACACGCGGCGGCGGGCGGGGAGGCCAAACGGGGAGGGCTAGACGTGAAGAATCGTCGGCTGGCGACGGCGGGGCTCGGCCTCGTCACCGCATTGACGCTTATGGTAACCGGCTGCGGGGAGAAGGACGGCACCGACACGGGCAACCAGGCCGGTGCCGGCACCACCAGCCAGGCTGCCGACAAGGACCCGGCGGCTGAGCTGGCGGCCGCCGCTCTCGAGCTCGGCAAGACGAGCATGCGCACGGAAATGAAGATGGGCACCGTGATGACGGTGACCGGCGTGGCGGACGGCCCGTCCAAGACGGCCGAGTTCACGTCGACCATCACCAACGAGGGCCGCAAGGTGAAGGTCGACCTGAAGGTGATCGGCGACGACACCTACACCCGGATGGACGCGGGCGGCGAGGCCGTCCCGGGCATGGACGGCAAGACCTGGCGGCACGCCAGCCGCAGCAGCGACCCCAACACCGCGGCGGCCGGGGACCCGACCGCGTACGCCCGGCTGATGGAGACCTCCGCGGACGTGCAGAAGGTCGGTGACAACGACTTCAAGGGCACCATCGACTTCACCAAGGCGGCGGAGAAGGGCCTCGGCGGGATCGACAAGAAGCAGGTCAACGCGCTGGGCGCGCAGATGAAGGCTGTGCCGTTCACCGCCACTGTGGACGGCGAGGGCCGGCTGACCCGCCTCACGATGACGATGCCCGCCATGGCCGGCCAGCCGCCGCAGCCGATGGACGTGCGGTATTCGGACTTCGGGGTGAAGGTCGACGTGCAGAAGCCGCCGGCCGGTCAGATCCAGTCCTGACCCGCCCCGGCGCCGGTCCCAACAGCGCGGCGGGGCCCGGGCCGGCGGTGTCACCGCCGGCCGGGGCCCCGTCCCGCCCGGGCGCCCCCCGTCCGCGGGGCCGGGCCACTGGTGACGGGGTTCACGTCATCCGGCCCACCGCGTCGCGCACCCGGGCGACGTCTCGCCGCCGCCGCTCGAGGGTCATCGCCAGACCGACCAGCAGCAGCCCGGCGAGGGCCAGCGGGATCCACCGCGGCAGCAGGTCCCACACCAGGGCGAGTTCGTGGAGGGCCACCAGCGCCAGCGCGCCGCCGCCCAGCACCACCGGCGCCTGCCGCCGCCCGGTCACGCCGGCCAGCAGGACGACCAGCGCGCCCGCGCCCAGCAGCAGCCGGCGCAGTGGTTCGCCCTCGACCGCGTACACGGCGCCGAGGCCGGGCAGGAACGCCGCGCCCAGCGCCGGCCCGACCGTGAGCCAACTGCTCAGCTCGGGCCGCTTGCGCTGGGCGAGCCAGCCGGCCACCGCCGCCAGCCCGGCCGCCGGCAGCGTGTAGGCCTCCAGCACCGCGACGGAGCCGGCCGCCAGCACCAGCCACCAGGCCACGAGTTCGAGGACCCCGGCCGCGGCCGCCATCGCCCACCGGCGCGACGGCGCGTCGTCCGGCACGAGCGCCCGCAGCCCGATGGCGATCCCCCAGAGGGTGCACACCGCGGCGGCGTGCCGGGCGGAGCCGACCGTCAGCAGCAACGCGACCAGGGCGCCGGCGTGCGCCGCCCCGCT
>DASQDS010000435.1:0-4287 GCA_035634075.1 Pilimelia sp.
CCGGGCGGTGGCGCCGGTGGCGCGGGCGGGGTCGGCGGAGTGGCGCCCCGGGCCGGGTGGCCCACGGCCGGGGCCGGCGGGGCGGCGCCTTCGCCGAGCGGCTCGTCGGGGGCCAGCCGTCGATCGGGGGCAAGCCGTCCATCGAGGGCCAGGCGCCCGTCGGGGTCCGCCGCGGGTGCCGGACCGGCGTCGGTGAGTGCCTGTCGTCGTACCGTGGCTCCTGCCATCGACGCGGAGCCGCCGGAGCCCGCGATGCCGGCCGACGTCGCGGGCGGATCGTCCATAGTGGAAGCGACCGCCAGTCTGCGGACCACGGCGGCGTTCCCGCCGGCGGCCAGCGCGCCGACCGCCTCGACGGTGGGCCGACCGCCAGTCGCCAGACCGGCCCGCAGGGCGGCGCCGCCGACGGTGGGGCCGGTCCGAGTGGGTGCCGGGTCGGCCGCCGGGCCGCCGCGCTCCTCGGCGCGGAGGCGCTCGGGCATAGGTGGCAGCGTCGTCGGGGCGGACCGGCGGCGCAAGCCGGCGCCGGGCACTGTGCCCAAAGGTGCGTCCGGTGATCCATTACCCGTTCGCTGTGCGACACGCCGGCCCGGGCACAGCGGCCGGGCAGTGGATCACCGGAGTGAGCCTCGGTGCACCTTCGACTGCACCAGCGCACCTTCTGCGCGGCGGCGCCACGCGCGACGCTAGGCGCCGTCGACAGGCGACCCGTACGGAGGTGCGGCGATGACGCGGGTCCTGATGGGTAGCTTCGGTGCGCTGCACCGGCTCGGCCTTCAGGACATCCTGCGCGTCGACGGCATCGAGCTGATCGACGCGGCCGGCAGCGACGTGGTGGGGCGGCTCGTGGAGGCGCTCCCCGACGTCATCGTCCTCGACCTTGACGAGCACGAGACACTCGACCTGGTACGCCGGATTGTGCACCAGTTCCCGATGGTCAAAGTCGTCGCCTGTTCCTTGGCGCAACCGATGATGCGGGTCTTCCCGCCGCTGCACTACGGCGAGTCGTACGAGTCCGAACTCGACCCCGCGCTGCTCACCAGCGCAATCCAGACCTGACACAGCGAGGGGTGATATCCCGTGGCGGCCTCCTACGGAGCACCGGGCGTCTACATCGAGGAGCAGCCGAGCGGCTCCATGCCGATCGAGGGCGTGGGCACCGCCATCGCGGCGTTCGTCGGCTTCACCGAGCGGTACGACCAGGGTGAGGGCGACCCCACCGACCCGACGGGGGTCCGCCCGCAGCTCGTGACGAGCTGGCCGCAGTACGAGCGGGTGTACGGCGGTTTCGTGCGCGGGGCGATGCTGCCGCACGCGGTGCGCGGCTTCTTCGCCAACGGCGGCGGGGCGTGCTACATCGTCCGCATCCCCGGCGGCGACGCGGACGGCGCCGACGGGCGGGCGAGCCTGACGCTGCCGGCCGCCGACCGGCCGGACGTCGAGAGCCTCAACCTCTCCGCCCTCAACCCGGGCACCCGGGTGGAGGTGGAGGTCGTACCGCCACCACCGCCGGCGGAGGGCCAGGACGGCGGCGGCACGCCGGCCGCCGGCCACGGCGACTACACGCTTCGGGTGTACGAGGGCGGCGCGCTGCGGGAGGAGATCGGCGGCCTGCAGTTCGGCGGCAAGAGCCCGCGGACCCTCGAGCGGGCGGTCAACGAGCGGTCGCAGTTCGTGCGCGTGGAGGTCCACCCGGTCTCCGGCGTGTCGCTGGCCGAGCGCGCGCCGGCACCGGGGCGCTACACGCTCGAGCCGCCGGCCGCGACCACCGGCACGGTGACCCCGGCGGACCTGGAGGGCTCGGCGGCGGACCGCACGGGTTACCAGGGCCTCGCGATCGCCGACAACGTCACGATGGTCGCCATCCCGGATCTGGTCACCGTCGCCACCGGCGAGGACGGCAGCGTGGACGAGGAGATGTACCTCTCCGTCCAGAAGCAGCTCGTCGACTGGTGCGAGGCGAGCCACACCCGGATGGCCATCCTGGACACGCCGCCCGGCCTCAACGCCACCCGCGCGTTGGAGTGGCGCAGCCGGCTGGCGCGCGACTCGGCGTTCGCGGCGCTCTATTACCCGAACGTCGTCGTGACCAACCCGCTCGCCCGGCCGGGCGCCACCAACGGCGAGCTGTACCTGACCACGCCGGCGGCCGGCCACGTCGCCGGCGTGTGGGCGCGCACCGACGCGAGCCGCGGGGTGTGGAAGGCGCCGGCCAACGAGGCGGTCCGCGGCATCGTCCGGCTGGAGCTGGAGGTGACCAGCGGGGAGCAGGACCTGCTCAACCCCGAGGGCGTCAACTGCATCCGTTCGTTCGGCAGCTACGGCACGAAGATCTGGGGCGCCCGCACGCTGGCCAAGACCGACCCGAGCTGGCGGTACATCAACGTCCGCCGGCTGTTCAACTACATCGAGGAGTCGATCCGGCGGGGCACCCAGTGGGCGGTGTTCGAGCCGAACGACTACGACCTGTGGCAGCGGGTCAAGCGCAACATCTACTCGTTCCTGCGCGGGCTGTGGATGCAGGGAGCGCTGGTCGGCGCCACCCCGGAGCAGGCCTTCTACGTGCTGTGCGACGAGAGCAACAACCCGGCGTCCTCGGTGGACGAGGGCAAGCTGATCGTCGAGGTGGGCATCGCGCCGGTGAAGCCGGCGGAGTTCGTGATCTTCCGGATCAGCCAGTGGCAGGGCGGCGGCGCGGCCAGCGAATGAGTTGGCCGGCCCCAGGAATGAGGAGTGACAGATGCCAGACCTGATGACGACCTTCAGCTTCGTGCTGGAGATCGGCGGTATCGAGATGGCCAGCTTCCGCAAGTGCTCGGGCGTCGAGTCGGAGACGGAGACGATCGAGTACAAGGAGGCGACCAAGGACGGCCGGATGATCATCCGGAAGGTGCCCGGCGCGATGAAGTGGAGCGACATCAACCTGGAGCGCCGGATCGACGACTCCAAGGCCCTGTGGGAGTGGCGCAAGCAGGTCGAGGACGGCGACATCGACGGCGCCCGGCGCGACGGCTCCATCGTGATCAAGGATTCGCAGAAGGCCGAGGTGGCCCGCTGGGACTTCACCATGGGCTGGCCGTCGAAGTGGACGGGCGCCGAGCTGGACGCCGGCGGCAGTGACATCGCGACCGAGAAGGTCACGATCACCCACGAGGGGCTTCGCCGGTCATGATCGAGGTGGCGGCATGAGTCTGCAGACCGAGTACCCCTTCACGCTGCCGAAGGGTTATGTCGACGACCAGGGCACCCTGCACCGGACGGGCACCATGCGGCTCGCCTGCGCGCGGGACGAGATCGAGCCGCTGCGCGATCCGCGGGTGAAGGAGAACGACGCCTACGCCACGGTCATCGTGCTGGCCCGCGTGGTGACCGACCTGGGCACCGTGCCGCGGGTCACCACCAAGACGATCGAGTCGCTGTTCGTCAGCGACTTCAGCTACCTGCAGGACCTGTATCGGATCATCAACTTCCAGGATCCGAGCATCCTCGACGCGCTGGAGCCCGGCACCCCTTTCCCGATGGCGTCCGCGGAGGTGGGCTAGGCAGGTACGCGCATGACGAGCTGTGGCAGGAGATCGCCTATCTGGCGTACCACCTGCATTGGCCCTTCGACAGCCTGCTCGACCTCGAGCACGGCGACCGGATCCGCCTGCTGCAGGAAGTGGGTGGCTTGAACGAGCGCGCATGGCAAGGAGTTCAGGGTGGCTAGCCCCCGTACGACCGATCCACCGTTCGCCGGCAAGTTCGTCTTCGAGATCGGCGGCCTGACCATCGGCGCCTTCACCGAGGTGTCCGGCCTGTCGGTGCAGATCGACGTGGAGGAGCTCGCCGAGGGCGGCCAGAACGGCTACACCCACCGCCTTCTGGGGCGCATGAAGTGGCCCAATCTGGTGCTCAAGCGGGGGTTGACGGACAGCGACGCGCTCTTCGCCTGGCTGCTGGAGTACTCCGGTGACGGGTTGTCGGGCAAGGGCAACAAGATCACCCCGCGGACCGGGCGGGTCAGCGTGCGGGACGCCGCGGGCAGGCCGATGCGGACGTGGGAGTTCAGCGACGCGAAGCCGGTCAAGTGGAGCGGCCCCAAGCTCGCCGCCTCCTCGCGGGAGTTGGCCGTCGAGGAGCTGGAGGTGTGCCACAGTGGCTTCCGCACCGCGGCCGGGGCCTGACCGCCGCCGCGGTGGCCTGCGCAGGGTCGCCGCCGCGGTCGTCCGCCGGCTCCTGCCACGCCGCTGGGCGCTCGCCCGCGCCGCCCGACCGCCGGCCCCGCGCCACACCGAGCCGGCCAGC
>DASQDS010000436.1:0-4198 GCA_035634075.1 Pilimelia sp.
TCGCGGGCGAGCGCCCCCCAGAGCCGCCCGAGGACCGCGGCCCGGGCGCCGGGCAGGGCAGCGGCGTACGCGTCGAGCAGCTCGGGCCGGTGCCGCCGCAGCTCCTCCGCCGTCACCGCGGGGTCGGTCACGCTGCTCCTCCCGGGTGCCACGTCCGTCTGGGCCCGCACCGATCCTTGCGTATCCCGGCGCCGCACCCGCGCCGGGGAGGTCTGGTCCTAGCATCCTAGGACGCCTTAGGCGGTGTGGGCCGGGCAGCGTGTGTCGCGCCGCTCGGGGAACGGTGCGGGATGGGGTTTATGCCACTGCCTCGCGTAGCGGACGCCAGGCGCATGCCGTGATCGCGGTCATGGCCGCCGCGGCGACCCAGAACGGAGTCGTGACGTCCCAGGTCGTCGCCAGGAGACCGCCGAGCAGGGAACCCACCGCGGCCCCGCCCAGGTCCAGTAGCGCGTACACACTGCCGACCCGGCCGAGCAGGGGAGAGGGGACTATCCGCTGGCGGATCGAGACCACGACGACGCCCCACGCCGTGGCGTGGATGCTGAAGGCGATCAGGATGGCGGCTGCCACCCACGGCGTTGTCGTCACTGCCAGGGTGAGGTGCGTGACCACCTCGATGGCGAGTCCCGCCCGCAGCACCGGCGTGTTGCCGAATGTGCGAACCAACCTGGCCGCGACGGTGCTTCCGAGAAGGCCCCCGACCGCGAACACGGTCAGCAGGAAGCCGTAGCCGACCGCCGACAGGCCCAGTCGCTGACGGCAGTAGAGCACGAACACTGCGAACGCTGCACAGAATGCGACGTTGCCCAGGCCCATGGTGACCGCCAACGTCCGCAGGAGGCGGTGGTGCCACAACCACCGCACCCCGTCGCCGATTTCGGCGCGCAACGATGTCCGGGGCCGGGGCCCGGCCGCGGCGGGTGCTGCGCGGATGCCTGCCATCAGGGCCGCGGCGACGGCGAACGTCAGGGCGTCGAGGCCGAACGGCACGGCAGCCGAGACGACGAACAACCACGCACCCAGCGGCTTGGCGAGGAACTGCTGACCGATGTTGACGGTGGCGTACAGCCGGGCGTTGGCGCTGGGCAGGTCTCCAGGCGCGACCACTGACGGCAGCAGCGCCCCCATTGCGGTGTCGGCCAGGGTTTCTCCGGTGCCCAGGAGGAACAGCACCGCGTAGATGACGGCCACCGTGACCGTCTCCGTCGCGATGGCCCCCGCCAGTGCGGCGAGCGCTGCCGCACGTCCCAGGTTGACGACCACGATGAGCAGGCGCCGGTCGAGCCGGTCGACGTAGGCGCCGCTGAGCAAGGCGAACAGCAGCCACGGCAGCTGCTGGGCGAAGACACCGCCAGCGATCAGCGTCGGATTGCTGGAGACCGACGCGACCAGCAGCGGACCGGCGGCCATGGTGACACCGTCACCGATGTTCGACACGGCCGACGCGGTCCACAGGCGGGTGAAGTCCGCGCCCAGACGGGCGGATGGAAGGGCACGCACAAGAGCTCCTCAAGCCCTGGGAGGGAGACGGTCGTCGCAAGGACCGCTCCGCGGCGAGGAGCACCACACCGCCGGCATGCCGGCGGCTACCCGGTCAGCGCTCGGTGTGCTCTCGCAGCGAAGCGGGGACCGTCACCAGGCTGAGGCGCATTGCAGCTCCTAACTGTGGATCAACGCTGCGGGCAGGATAGCTCCGGACATCGCTCGCCTTCGAGCCCTTTCCGGCCGGCTCAGTCGGGGAGGCGGCCCCAGTCCCGGTGGAGCTGTGCCCAGCTCCCGGTGGCCGCCACCCGGCCGCCCTCCAGCACGACGACGAGGTCGGCGCGGGCGGCGCCGGGAATATCGATCGCCGTGCCCCCCGGCGCCGCGGCTCAGCTTTCCGATGCGCGCGGCCGGGCGGCGGGCACCAGGGCGAGCGCCGGCAGCACGAGGAGTGGGACGACAAGCAGGGCGCGCAGGGTGCCGACGCGGTCGCCGAGCAGACCCACCAGCGGCGGGCCGGCGAGGAAGGCGCTGTAGCCGATCACGGCGACGACGCTGACCCGGGCCGGGGCGCGCCGTTCGTCGTCGGCGGCGGCGCTCATCCCGACCGGGAAGCCGAGCGATGTGCCCAGTCCCCACAGCGCCACGCCGGCGAGCGCCAGCGGCACCGCGTCGGCCAGCACGGCCGTCGCCGCGCCGGCGGCGGCGAGCACCATCGTGGCCAGCAGCACCGGCACCCGGCCCCACCGGTCGAGGGCGACGGTGCCGGCGGTGCGGCCGATGGTCATTGCCGCGACGAAGACGCCGAAGACGGCCGCGCCGGCGGCTTCGCCGAAGCCGTGCCCGTCGATGAACGCGACGGCGAGCCAGTCGTTGGCGGTGCCCTCGGTGAACGCCATGACGAGGACCAGCAGGCCGACGAGGAGGGTGCGCGGTTCGCGCCAGGCGTCGAGCACCCGACTGCCCGTCGGGGTGGCGCCGCCGGCCGGGGCTGCGGGGGGCAGGAACGCGCGCACCGCGAGGAGCGTGCCGGCGCAGGTGAGCGCCGCCGCGGTGGCGAGGTGCACGGTGGCCGGCAGGCCGGCGCGGACGGCGCCGGCGCCGAGCGCGGCGCCGGCGACGGTGCCGACGCTCCACGCGGCGTGGAAGCGGGGCATCACCGTGCGGCCGAGCTGGCGCTCCACCGCCGCCGCCTCCACGTTCATCGCGACCTCGCAGGTGCCGGCCCCCCAGCCGAGGGCGAACAGGCCGGCACCGACCGCCCACACGGACGGCCAGACCCCCACGCCGACGCCCGCGACGGCGAGGCCGGCGCAGAGGAACAGCGTGCCGCCGGCGACCGCGCGGCGGGCACCGATGCGCTGGGTCACCGCCCCGGACGTGGGCAGGGCCAGGACCGACCCGGCGGAGAGCGCCAGCAGCAGCAGGCCCAGGCGACCGGCGGTGAGGTCCAGCGCGTCGCGGGCCGCGGGGATGCGGGAGAACCAGGTGGCGATGGCGAAGCCGTTCAGCCCGAACACGACCGCCACGGCGTTGCGGGCCGTCACCACGTGGGCGGGGACGGGGGCGGTCGGGCTGTCGGCCGGTGCGGTGGTGGCGTTGCCCACGGGCGGGCACTTCCTTCCTCGAAAGGGCTGGGCGACCCGGCGGTGGATCACCCGTCGATCGCACCCCTGAGAGCGCTCCCACCACAACAGGTTCGCCGGTCACGCTGCCCAGCGGGCAGAATTCCTCGGGTGACGGTTGACGGGTTCGGGGCGGTGACGATTTCCGACGTCGCCCGGGTGGCCGGGGTGTCGCGTTCCACGGCGTCGCGGGTGATGTCCCGGTCGGGGCCCGCGTCGACCGGGGCGCAGGAGCGCGTCCGGGCGGCGGCCGCGCGGTTGGGCTACGCGCCGGACCCGCTCGCCCGGGCGCTCGCGAGCCGGGCCGGTTTCCGGCTCGTGATCGCGGTGCAGGGCGGCTCCGACGCGGTCCTCGACGACCCGTACGTGGACCGGGTGGTGCGCGCCGCCGTGGACGTGGCGGGGCCACAGGGCGTCGGCGTGTCGCTGCAGCGGGTGCCGGTCGCCGGCCGGGACCGGCTCGACGCCCTCGCCCGGGACCGCGGCGTGCGCGGCGTGCTGCTGGTGAACACGACGGAGGACCTGCTGGCCGCCGTGCCCGGCGCGTTGCGTGGCCGGGCGGCGTCGATCGGGGTCGGCGCGCGGGGTGTGCCGTCCTTCGACGTCGACAACGCGGGTGGCACCACGGCGGTGCTGCGCCACCTGTACGCCGCGGGGCGGCGCCGGATCGTGCTGGTGACCGGGCCGCGGTGGCTGCCGTGCACGCGCCGGCCGGTGGTGGCGTACCGGGCGCTGATGGCGGCGGCGGGCCTGCCGGCGCGGCTGGTGCCCGGTGACTTCACGGCGGCCAGCGGCCGGGCCGCCGTGCCCGTGGTGCTGGAGCGGTGGCCGGACACGGACGCCATCGTCGGCAGCACCGACGCGACGGCCCTGGGCGTGCTGGGCGCGCTGCGCGAGCGCGGCGTGCGGGTGCCCGGCGACATCGCCGTGGCCGGGTTCGACGACATCCCGTTCGCCGCGCTGAGCGCGCCGGCCCTCACCACGGCCAGCCACCACGTCCGGCGGATGTCCGCCGCGGTCGCGTCTCCGTTGCTGGACGGGACCCGGGTGCCGCCGGAGACGGCGTACCCCTCGGTGCTCATCGCCCG
>DASQDS010000437.1:0-3112 GCA_035634075.1 Pilimelia sp.
ATGGTGCCGGAGCGGCTCGTCCGGGGGCCCGTGCACGTGCGGGCCGACGCGCCGGTGTTGCTGCGCCGGCACGGCGACGCGCTGGTGCTGCTGTTCGTGGCGCACGACGAGCGCAGCGGGACGAGGGCGCCGATCCTGCCCGACCACCGCAACCTGAACTGGGTGGAGGAGACCTTCCGCTGGGACCGCTACTGGACCGCGTTGGCGGAGCGCGGTTACACCTTCGTGCCGCCCGGCGACCGGCGGATCGCGGCCCGGGTGAGCGGCGCCCCCGGGCGGCGGGCGCAGCGCTGGGACCCGCGGACGGGCGAGCGGACGGACCTGCCGGTGCGCGCCGAGGGCGACCAGGTGTACCTGGACCTCGGTTTCGACGACGGCTCCATGGCCGTCGTGGTGCTCGCCGACGACCTGCCGCCGGCCACCCGCACCGACCCGGGGCCGGTCGCCGAGGCCGTCGAGGCGGGCCCCGGCTGGCAGATCGAGGCGCTGTCGACCGCCGACAACTCCTGGGGCGACCTGGCCGGCGCGGCCCGCTCCGGCGTGCTGCCGGTGCAGGTGTGGCAGTTCGCGCACCGGCCGGACGACGACGACGCGCCCTGGCAGCCCGTGCACGCCGGCTTCGGGCCGTACGTGCAGGTCCGGCCGGAGCAGGCTGAGCCCGCGCCGGGGGAGCGGGGCGGCTGGCAGCCGGGGGAGTACTCGCTGTCCCACGGCATCCGCAAGGACCCGCTGCACTTCGAGTACCTGGGCCCGAAGGCGATGGTGCCGGAGGAGTTCCTGGCCTGGCCCGACGCGACACCGGGCCGGTGGGTGGCCTTCCGGACAGCGCTGGACCTGCCGGCCGGGTCCGGCCGCCGGCTGTCGGTCGGCGCCAACGCGGACCGCCGGGTGTACTTCGACGGGGCACCCGCCGCGGCCGAGGGCACCGGATACTGGACGCTGAGCCCCGTCCCCGACGGCGCGGGCCGGCTCGACGTCGAGGTGTGGCTGCGCGCGGAGGGCCCGCACGACCCGGCCAGCCCGGGGCCGACCACCGGGATCCGCGCCTGCTTCGCGGTCGTCGCCGACGAGCGCCGCTACCGGCGTCCGGAGTGGCTGGTCCCCACCGACGGCACCCGTGCCGGCAGCACCGTCGAGATGAGCCACCGGTGGACGCTGGCCGCGGTGCCGGCGCGGGCGGTACTCCAGGTCGCGGCGGAGGGCGCCTGCACCGTGCTGGTCAACGGCGAGGAGGTGGGCCGGCAGGGCGACTTCGATCCGTACGCCGCCCTGCGCACCGTGCGCGTCCAGCCGTACGTCCTCACCGGCGCACTGCGCGCCGGCGAGAACGTCCTGGCCGTCCGGCTGCCGGATGGCGGCCGCCAGGTCGCGGTGCTGACCGACGGGCTGCTCGACGGGGACGCCGCGCTCGGCACCGACCTCTCGTGGACCGCCACCCGCGACGGCGCGCCGGTGCCGCTGCGCCTACGCCGCGAGCAGTGGACGGACCCGCGCTGGGTGTGCCTGCGGGCGCGCCCGCACCCGCTGCCGCGCGCCGCCTGGCTGGACCCGGCGGCGGCCGCCGACGGCGTGGTCCTCGACCTGGTGCCGGACGCGTCCCGGGAGGCTGAAACGGCCGGGGTGCAGTGGCTGCGCTTCGCCGCCCCGGCCGGGCTGGTGGCGTTCGGCGTGGCCACGACACTCGCGTTCACCGCGGTCGTCGCGGGCGTCGAGTACGCGCCCGTGGACGGGCGCGTCCGCCTGCCGGAGCCGGTGCCCGGCGGCACCGAGGTGCTCCTGCGGGTGCTGGCCCGCGGCGGTCGCCGTGGCGGGAGCCTGCTGGACGGCCCGGTGGAGGCCGTGTTGGCGCCGGTGCCGGCCGAGCTGGCGACGTGGGCGGAGTGGGGACTGCGTTCGCTGGCGGGCGCGGTGACGTACCGGCAGCGGGTCACGCTGCCGGCCGGGGCGGGGGAGGGCCGCTGGACGGTGGACCTTGGCGAGGTGCGCGGCACCGCCGAGGTGTCGGTGAACGGCCGTCCGGCCGGCGTGCTGGCGTTCGGGCCGTACCGCCTCGACGTCAGTGGGTTGCTGCGCCCCGGCGACAACGACGTCGAGGTGGTGGTCCGGGGGACCCTGGCGGGTTACCTCGACGACGTCTCCCCGACGCCGGCGATCGCGGCCGGGCAGACCCGCACCGGCCTGCTGGGCCCGGTGCGCTTCGTGCGGCATGCGGAACCGGCCGCCGGCAACGGCCGCCCTGGCGCTGGGTGACCGACCGGGACCGGGCACTGAGTGTTCCGGGAGGCCCGCGACGCCACGATGCCGCCTCCAGACAGTGCCAGCTTTCTGTCGCCCGCGACCTGCCGGCCTCGGAATTCCGGTACCGTTTCCTCGCCGTCGGCCATCTCGACCATCCCTATTGCCTATCCGGCGGATGAGCACGCGCCACAGCGGCTGACCGCCGCATGCCGTGCCGGGACGACCCGATTTCTGGAGGCAGCCGTGCCCCGTCGGATATGGACCGCGCTCGTCGTCGCCGCGCTCGGGGCGACGGGTCTCGTCCTCGGCTGGGAGCTCGACGAGAACGGCGCCGACGGCGGTGTGCTGGCGTCGCTTTCCGTCCTGGCGTTGGCGGCCGCCGCCCTGCTGGCCGCCTCCGCCGCCGGCGAGGTGCCGGTGCGCGCGACCGGCGGTCTGCTCTTCGTCGCCGGCGTCGCGGTGTTCGTCACGCACCATCACGTGTGGTGGTGGCTGCCGCCGAGCTGGGAGACCGAGGTTTCGGTGGCTGCCGTGGCCGTCGCGCTGGCCGGTCTGGGCGTGCTACTGCTGGCGTACGGCGTCAGCCTTGCCGGCCTCAGCGGGGCGCTGGGCGTGCTCGCCCTTACCTGCCTCGCGCTCACGTTGCTGCCCTACCTCGGCAGTCCCGACGAGGCGGTCCTGCGGACGGTCGGGACGGCCCTCGGCGCGGTGGCCTGCACGGCCGGCGTGGTCGCGACGGCCGACCCGGGACGCGGCGGACGGCGCGCCGCGGCCCCCGTCGCCGTCGGCGTGCTGGCCGCGGCCGCTGCGGGATATGCGGGCTACGACTCCTCCTCGCCGTACGCCCCGCCCGGCTACCAGCCGGCGGTGATCG
>DASQDS010000438.1:0-5275 GCA_035634075.1 Pilimelia sp.
GGCTGGACGGAGTACGGCACCCGCCTGCTCTACCAGACCCACGACGTCACCGGTTCGCTGGCGGCGGGGGAGAACGTGCTCGCGGCCGTGCTGGCGGACGGCTGGTACAGCGGCTACGTCGGCTTCGACCCCGGCCGGGCCGCCCGCCACTACGGCGCGGCCCCCCGGTTGCTCGCCCAGCTGGTGCTGGATTTCGCCGACGGCTCGCGGCAGGTGGTCGGCACCGACGCCGGCTGGCGCGAGCGCGACGGCGAGATCCGCTACGCCGACCTGCTGATGGGCGAGTACGTCGACGCCCGCGCCGCGACCCCGGGCTGGGACCGCCCGGGCTACGACGACGCCGGCTGGGACCCGGTCCGCGCCGAGCACCTCGACCCGGCGGGCCCCGCCCTCGTCGCCGCCCCGGACCAGCCGGTGCGGGTGGTCGACGAGCTCGCCCCGGTGGCCGTCGACGCGCGCGGCGGCGGGCGCTTCGTCGTCGACCTGGGGCAGAACATGGTGGGCCGGGTGCGCCTCACGGTGCCGGCGGCGCCGGCGGGCACCCGCATCGAGCTGCGCCACGCCGAGATGCTCACCGACGGCGGCGAACCGTACCTGGCGAACCTGCGCTCCGCGGAGGCCACCGACGTCTACCGCACCGCCGGCGCGGCCGGCGAGGTGTTCGAGCCCCGGTTCACCTGCCACGGCTTCCGCTACGTGGAGGTCCGCGGCTACCCCGGCGACCTCACCGCCGACGCGCTGCGCGGGCGGGTGCTCGCCACCGACACCCCGGCGGCCGGCGACTTCGACTGCGACGACGAGACGGTCAATCGCCTGCACGCCAACATCCGGTGGAGCCAGCGCGGCAACCTCGTCGCCATCCCGACCGACTGCCCGCAGCGCGACGAGCGCCTCGGCTGGCTCGCCGACGCGCAGATCTTCCTGCCGACCGCGTGCCGGCACGCGGACGTGTCCGCATTCTTCGCGCGGTGGATGGCCGACGTGGTGGCCGGTCAGGACGCCGACGGGGCGTTCGGCGACGTCGCGCCCCGGCTGAACGTCCACCGCGAGGGCGCGCCGGCCTGGGGCGACGCCGGCGTGATCATTCCGTGGCACCTCTACCGCACGTACGGCGACCGCCGGGTGCTGCGGCGCTGTTACCCGGCGATGCGGGCCTGGGTGGAGCACATCCACCGGCACAACCCCGACGGGATCTGGCGGCGCCGGGTCGGCAACCACTACGGCGACTGGCTCCAGGTCGGCGCGCGCACGCCGCGCGACGTGCTCGCCACCGCGTACTTCGCGCGCAGCGCGGCCCTGGTGGCGCGCGCCGCGGCGGTGCTGGGCGCCGACGACGACCACCGGCGCTACGCCGGCCTGCACGACGAGGTCCGCGCCGCGTTCGTCGCCGCGTTCGTTGACGCGGACGGGCGGGTGCACGGCGGGACGCAGACCTGCTACCTGCTGGCGCTCGCCTTCGACCTGCTGCCCGCGCACCTCGTCGACGCGGCCGTGGCCCACCTGGTGGCCGACGTGCGGGCGCACTCCGAGCACCTGACGACCGGGTTCGTCGGCGTTCCGCTGCTCTGCCCGGTGCTGACTGACCACGGCCACGCCGACCTCGCGTACGCGCTGCTGCACCAGGACACCTACCCGTCCTGGGCGTACTCCATCGCGCACGGCGCCACCACGATCTGGGAACGGTGGGACGGCTGGACCGAGCGCGCCGGCTTCCAGTCCGCCGCGATGAACTCGTTCAACCACTACAGCCTCGGCTCGGTCGGCGACTGGCTGTTCGGGCGGGTCGCTGGCATCGACCAGGCCGACGGATCGGTGGCCGGGCGCCGGCTGGTCCTGCGGCCCACGCCCGGTGGCCGGCTGGGCCGCGCGTCGGCGCGGCAGGCGGCACCGCGCGGCGAGGTCGCCTGCGGCTGGCGCCGCACCGGCGACACGGTGGCGTACGACGTCGCCGTCCCGGTCGGCAGCACCGCCCTGCTGCACCTGATCACCGGCGACCCGGACGGCGTGCGGGAGGCCGGCGCCCGGATCGAGGCCAGCCCGGGCGTCACCCTCGTCGCGCGCGAGCGCACCCGGGTCGTCCTGGCCCTGGTGTCGGGCAGCTACCACTTCACGGCACCCGCCGCCCCCGGACCGGTCAGCGGCCCGGCCGGACCTCCAGCAACCGGACCTGACCCTAAGGAGTACCGATGAGAACTCGGCGCTTGATGACCATGGCCGTCGCCCTCGTGGGCGTCGGCGCCCTGACCGCCGCGTGCAGCAGCGGCGTGTCCAGCTCCAACGGTGACGGCGACGGTGCCAAGAGCATCCGCGTCTCCGCCACCGTCAGCGACAAGCCGGCGATGGAGGCGGTCATCGCCGCGTACACCAAGGCCAACCCCGGCGAGACGATCAAGGGCGAATATCTCGACACCGAGCCCATGCAGGCCGCGATCCGCACGCAGCTGTCGGCGGGCAACGCCTGGGACGTGATGTTCGTCTGGCCCGGCAACGGCAACCCGGGGGCGCTGCGCGTGCTGCAGCCCTACGGTTACCTGACCGACCTGTCGGACCAGCCGTGGGCCGCGACGATGCCGGCGGGGCTGAAGTCCGTCACCCAGGTCGACGGCAAGACGTACCTGTTGCCGATGGCCTTCAGCGGCATCGGGGCGATCTACAACAAGACCGCGCTGCAGGCCATCGGGGCGCAGCCGCCGAAGACCTGGACGGAGCTGCTGGCGTTCTGCGCCACCGCGAAGGCCAAGGGCAAGGCGGCGTTCGCGCTCGGCAACCAGACCAACTGGGTGACCCAGCTCGTGAACTACGCGCTGGTGCCCACCACCGTCTACGGCACCGACCCGGACTTCGACACCAAGCTGGCCGCCGGCTCGGCCACCTTCGCCGGTTCCGGCTGGCGGACCGCCATGGACAAGTACCTGCAGATGAACGCCCGCGGCTGCTTCCAGCGCAACCCGAACGGCACCTCCGTCGAGGCCAGCACCGGCCTCGTCGCCAAGGGGGACACCGTCGGCATCGTGCAGGGCACCTTCCAGCTGGCCGCCATCACCGCGGCGGCGCCCCAGGGCACCGAGTTCGTGATGACCGCGCTGCCGGCGACCGACGACCCGAGCCAGTTCCGGATGGCCGGCGCCGCCGGCGCATCGTTCGGCGTGAACGCCAAGACCAAGAACAAGGACCTCGCGATGAAGTTCCTGTCCTTCATGGCGAAGCCGGAGACAATGGCCCTGTGGGCGACCACCGGCGGCTCGCTGCCCGCGTTCCCGACCGACGACTTCAAGGCCAGCCCCACGCTGGCGGAGTTCATCACCTACCAGAAGGACGGCAAGACGGTGCCGTTCATGGACCAGCTGTGGCCCAACTCCAAGGTGCAGGCCGTCCACCTCACCGGCGTGCAGGACCTGTTCTCGGGCAAGGCGAAGCCGGCCGACGTGCTGGCCTCGATGGACGCCGAGTACCGCAAGAAGTAGGGACGTCGGCGGGCCACGGCCGCGCGGGGAGGGGACCGGGTCATGGTCGAATCGGAGGGCTTGGTGGAATCGGGGGCGCGCTCGCTGGCGCAGGGCTTCGCGGGCGTGGACGACGCCTACGGGCCGGTGCCCATCTGGTGGTGGAGCGGGGCGCCGCTGCGCCGCGACCGGCTCCGCTGGCAGATGGAGCAGATGCGGGACCAGGGCGTGCGCAACGCGGTCATCATGTGCCTGGCACCCCGCGGCCCGCTGTTCGGAGCCGTGGCCGACGACCCGCCGTTCCTCAGCGAGGCGTGGTGGCAGGTCTTTCTGGACGCCTGCGCGGACGCCCGCGAGATCGGTTTCCGCTTCTGGCTCTACGACCAGCTCGGGTTCTCCGGGGCGAACTTCCAGGGGCAGGTGGTGACCGCCGCGCCGGAGTACGCCGGGTGGGAGCTGCGCCGCGCGGTGGCGCACGGCGACGGTGGTGAGGTCACCGTCGCCGTGCCGGCGGGCGGGACGGCGGTGGCGGCGTACGCGGTGCGCCCCGACTCCTCGATCGTGCCCGTCGAGGTCCGCGACGGGGGCGCGACCTACGCCGGCGGGCCGGCCCGGCTGTGCCTGGCGTACACGGTGCGGCGGGGCTTCGACTACCACCACCCGGGGGCGTGCGCGACGCTGATCGACACGGTGCTCGGCGAGTTCGAGCGCCGGGCGCGGCAATTCTTCGGCTCGGTGATCGTCGGGCTGTTCCAGGACGAGCTGCCCACGATGCCGTCGTGGAGCGGCACCTTCGCCGCCTCCTTCGCGCAGGCCCACGGCTACGACCTCGGGGCGGAGATCGCCCACCTGTGGGAGGACGCCGGTGCGCGGGGCGACACGGTGCGTCGGGATTACCACCGCCACCGGGCCCGGCTCGCCTCCGCGGCGTTCTTCGTCCCGCTGGCCGACTGGGCGGGCAGGTGGGGGCTCACCGCCGGCTTCGACCAGCAGTCGCCCGCCCGGGAGGGCGACCCCACGGGGGGCGTGGCGCTCTACGGCGACTACCTGGCGACCCACGCCCGGTTCACCGCGCCCGGCAGCGACCACTGGGGCGACCCGAAGGTGCACAGCTCGCTGGCGCACGCCGGCGGGCAGCCGCGCACCTGGCTGGAGGCGTTCCACTCCTCCGGCTGGGGCGGCACGCTGGAGGAGACGTACGACTGGCTCGGCCCGTTCCTGCGCCGGGGCGCCACCCTCTACGACCCGCACGCCGTCTACTACGCCACCACGGGCGGGTGGTGGGAGTGGGCGCCGCCGTCCACGTGCTGGCGGCAGCCGTACTGGCCGGCGTACCGGGTGTTCGCCGAGTCGGTCACCCGGCTGTGCAGGCTGCTGAGCACGGGCTCGCTGGTGTGCGACACGGTGCTGCTGCACCCGACGCTCACCGTGCAGGCCGGGCTGACGCTCGAGGGTGCCCTGCCCGACGCCCGCCGGGCCTCGGGCGTCTACCACGAGCTCAACGGCGCGACCAGCTGGTTCAGCGAGCAGCCGGGCGTCCTCGACGCGGCCGGCCACGACTACGAGGTCTTCGACGAGGCGACGCTGGCCGCCGGCACGCTGGCCGGCGGCGCGCTGCACCTGGCCGGCGGCGCGTTCCGCAATGTCGTCCTGCCGGACGTGCGCGTCCTCGACGCGCCGACGGCGGCGCTGCTGGTGGACTTCGCCGCGGCCGGCGGCACGGTGCTGTGCGTCGGGCGGCCGCCGTCCACGGTGCTCGACGACCCCACCGGCGAGCACGCCGCGGCGCTGGCGGCCGCCGTCCGCGGCGGCCGGGTCGCGGTCGTGGCCGC
>DASQDS010000439.1:0-2164 GCA_035634075.1 Pilimelia sp.
GATCATCACGGCGCCGCCCACGACGAGCGGCGACCACCAGGGCAGGCCGAGGGCGGCCGGGGTGCCGATGGTGGCCAGTCCGGCGCAGACCGCGGCGACGTCGTACCCGGCCGGCCTGGGCAGCGCCGCCGTGGCGGCCACCGCGAGCAGGACCAGGGCGACCGGCGCCTGCCACGCTCCGTCGGCCGCCTGAGAGGGCCAGGCGGCCAGGTCGGACCGCCAGATCGGTCCGGGGGCGGCGAGCACCCGCAGGCCGCCGCTCAGCGCCGTGTAGCCGGCGATGAGCAGCACCACCGCGCCACCCACGGCGGTGCCGAGGGTCGGCCCGCGCCGCCAGTCGGCCGGCATGGCGCGTATCCCGAGCGCCACCAGCAGTACCACCGCGGCGGTGGCGGCCAGTTCGGCGTTGGGGAACGCCAGGGCGGCGACCCGGCCGAGGGCGCCGATGACGGCGACGGTGGCCGCGGCGGCGGCGATGTCGGGGCCGTCCAGCCAACGGTCGGCGCGGCGTCCGGCGTCGATCGACGGTGCGAGGAACAGCAGCACGGCGGCGGCCATCAGCAGCGCGCCGACCCAGATGTCGGGTGCGGTGCTGCCGTCGGCCCGGAACGCGGCCAGGGTGACCGCGAGGGCGCCGAGCCCGGTGCCCAGGGTCAGTGGCGTGCTGATTTCGCGGCGGGCCACCTGGATGACGGCGGCCACACTCAACGTCACCGCCACGGCGACGAAGCTGGCCGCCAGCGCCGGCACGGTGGCCGCGCCGACGCCCTGCGGGTCGTTGGCCGACACGGTGGCGGCGGCCACCGCACCGGGCAGCGCGAACGCCGCGCCGCCGGCGGCCCAGTCGCCGACCTGCCAGGCGTACAGGTTGGTGCGCAGTTGGCGGGCCGCCACCGCGACGAGCAGTCCGGCGCCGGCCAGCGCGGTGAGGGCCGCCGCGGTCAGCCACGGTTGGGCGGCCGCGATCGCCGCGCCGAACAGGCCGAGCACACCGGCCCCGGCGATGTGGGTGACCGCCACCCGGCGGGTCCGGGCGGCCAGGCCACCGGCCCCCAGCAGGATGGCCGTCACCACCAGCGGCCACGGTGCCTGCGACCAGGGCAGCTGGAAAGAGGCCGGCACGGCCAACGCGGAGAGCACCAGGCCGGCGACGGACGCCTCGTGCCGCAGCATGGCCGGCAACGCCAGCGCCGCCGCCACCGTCAGGAAGAACGCGGCCACCGCCAACTGCCAGCCGGCCGGCCCGGCGGCCGGGTAGACCTGCCCGGCGTACGCGTCGACGTCCGCCTGCCAGGCCGGGGTGGCGGCCCGCACCGGGGCGACCGCCGCCCGCAGCACGTCGCCGGCGACCACGATGCCGAGCACCGTCACCGCCACCGCGGACGCCCACTGCGGGCCGCGCCGCCAGGTGTCGGGCAACAGCCGCACGACGACGCCGGTCAGGGCGATGACCGCCGCGGTGGACACCAGCGCCTGACCGGGTGCGGCCACGTCGGTGACCCGCGCCGCCGCGCCGAGCACGGCCAGCGTGAGCGCCCCACCCGCCAGCTGCCGCGCGGTGTCGTTGCCGGAGATCCGGGCCGCCAGCACGCCGATCCCGGCGGCCAGCAGCAGGACGCCCGCGGCCCGTACCGCGGCACCCGGCGCGGCGGCGTCGAGCAGCGCGACGGTGGCGTACGCCAACCCGCCCGCGACGCCGACGGTGACCAGCGCGAACATCAGTTCGCGCAGCCAGGTGGCCGAGGGCGGGACGGGTGCCGGTGCGGTGACCCCGGACACTCCCGCGGGGGTGGTGCCGGCCGGCCGCGGCCCGGGGAAGAACCGGGGTGCCCGGCGCTGCCGCGGTGGCGGGGCGCTGACCGAGTCCAGCGGCATGACCAGGTCCGGCTCCTCCGGCCGGGTCTCCGGCCGGTCCGGTTCGGCCACCGGCGCGGCGGGGTCCGGCTCGACGTCGACCGCTGTGGGCCGGCCGGCGGGCCCCGGCGGCACCAGCGGGCCGCGTCGGGCCACGGTGAGCAGCAGCAGCACGTCCAGGCTCGCCACCACGGTGAGGACCAGGGCCCAACCGGTGGGGCCGTGCAGCTGTTCGTAGGCGAGCAGCGGGAGCACCGGCTGCAGGGCCAGGACGGTGGCGTACCGCGGGCTGCCGAGCCCGGTGGCGCCG
>DASQDS010000440.1:0-11513 GCA_035634075.1 Pilimelia sp.
CCGCCGGGCACCGCACCGGGCAGCCGCGCATCGTCCGGCGGCGGGTCGGCGTCCGGCGGCGCGTCCGCCCCGTGCCGCGCGCCGGCGTCGGTGGCGGGCTCGTGCTGGGCGACCGGCTCGGGCGGCGGCTCGGGGAACGGCGCGGCCGGCACGGTCGGCAGGGTCATCGTCGGCGCGAGCATCGTCGTGGCCTGCGGGTCGGAGGGCCGCAACTGCTCGCGCAGCGCCTCGCCGACCTGATGGGCGGTCGGCCGCTGGCGGGGGTCGCGGGCCAGGCAGCGGCGGCAGATGTCCACCACCTCGGCCGGCACCCCGGGTACGCGCACCGGCGGCATCTCGGTCGGCCGGTCGGGGCGGGCCAGATCGTCCCAGGTGTCGGCCGGGAACGGCACCTGCCCCGTCACGGTCTCGTAGAGCAGCACCCCGAGCGAGTACGTGTCGGTGGCGGGCTGGGCGGGCACGCCGTCGAGCCGTTCCGGCGCCACGTACGCCGGGGTGCCGAACGTGTCGCCCTCCTCGTCCTCGTCCGGGGCGCCGATGTGGGTGGCGATGCCGAAGTCGAGGACCTTGGCGCCCACGGCGGTGAGCATGATGTTCGCCGGGGTCACGTCGCGGTGCACGATGCCCAGCCGGTGGGCGGCGGCCAGCGCCTCCGCCACCTGGGCGCAGATCTCGATCGCGTCGTGCCAGGGCAGCGCGCCGGCCGTCAGGCGGGCCTCCAGCTCCTCGCCCGAGAGCAACTCCATGACGACGAACGCCGTGATGGCGCCGTCCCCGCCGACCACCTCGCCGTAGTCGTGCACCGCCGTCACGTGCGGGTGCACCAGCTGGGCGGCGGCCCGCGCCTCCTCCCGTACGGCATCGCGGAACTTGGCGTCCGCGGCCAGCGCGGCGGCCAGGACCTTGATGGCGACCATCCGGTCGAGCAGCTCGTCGCGGGCCCGCCAGATGATGGACATGCCGCCCGCCCCGATCGGATCGATCAGGCGGTACCGACGGGCCAGGAGTGCGCCCGCGTGCAGCGATGTCATCGTGTCGTCGCACCTGCCCGTGGAGGGGGAACCGTGGAAGGGAACGCGAGGAGAAGTCGTATCAGGCTCAGGCACCAAGGGGGTCGTGTCAACGGTGTGCGGGCCGGGGGCGGCCGTGGTCGGGTTGTCCCTGGTCGAAGGTTAGCCCGCGGAGGGGTAGGTGGACACCGCCTGCTTCAACCGGGGCAAGTACGCGCAAAGGGGCCGGCGCTTCGGGTCGCCCCGCCCGCCGCGATAGGCCATGCTCGGCCCATGTTCGAGGGGTTCACGCTGGCGCACATCGACGTGGGCGAGGCCGTCCTGCGGGTCCGCCATGGCGGGGGTGGCCCGCCCCTCCTCCTGCTGCACGGGCATCCGCGCACGCATGCCACCTGGCACCGGGTGGCGCCGCTGCTCGCCGCCGACTTCACGGTGGTATGCCCGGACCTGCGGGGGTACGGCGGGTCGTCGAAGCCGCCAAGCACCGCCGACCACTCGCCGTACTCGAAACGGGCGATGGCCCGCGACGGCGTCGCGCTGATGCGCGGCCTCGGCCACCCGCGCTTCGCCGTGGTAGGCCATGACCGCGGCGCCTACGTGGCGCAGCGGATGGCGCTGGACCACCCGGCGGCGGTGAACCGGCTCGTCATCGCCGACGCGGTGCCGATCGCCGAGGCGCTGGACCGCTGCGACGCCCGCTTCGCGGCGGCCTGGTGGCACTGGTTCTTCCTTTCCCAGGCGGACAAGCCCGCCGAGCGGGTGATCAACGCCGACCCGGACGCCTGGTACGCGCTTGACCCGGCGACGATGGGCGCCGAGGCCTTCGCCGACGCGCGCCGGGCCATCCACGACCCGGCGACCGTGCACGCGATGTGCGAGGACTACCGGGCGGGCCTCGGGGTGGACCGCGCCGCGGATGAGGCGGACCGCGCGGCCGGCCGGCGGATCACCTGCCCCACGCTGGTGCTGTGGGCGACCCGGGACGACATGGCCGACCTCTACGGGGACCCGGTGGCGGTGTGGCGGGGGTGGGCCGACGACGTGCGCGGCCTGCCTGTCGACTCCGGGCATCACCTCGCCGAGGAGGCGCCGGGGCAGGTCGCGGCGGCGCTGCGGGACTTTCTGGGCACCTGACGCCCGGTGCGGGCGCCCCCACCAGGGGCGGCGGGGCTGGTAGGGTCCCGAGCCACGCAGCCCGGATGGAACCGGAGACATGACCACCACCGCCGCGCACGAGGGGCCCACCGGCGCAGATCGGTCCGCGTCCGCCGCCCCGCCCACGCCACCGCCCGCCGCCGGGCGCCGCGAGCGCCTGGCCCGGCTGGCCCACGCCCACCGGTACGTGGTGGCGGTGCTGGTGGCCGCCGTGCTGCTGCGGGTGTCCATGCACATCGCGTACCCGTACGCCTTCTTCGGCGGCGACACCCGGCCGTACGTGGCGTACTCCACGTACCTGACCCCGTACACGATCCGCCCGTACGGCTACTCGATGTTCCTGAAGCCGTTCGTGCCCGGGCCGATGATCCTCGTCGCGGCGGCCCAGCACCTCATGATCCTCGCGCTGATCGTCGTCGGCTACGTCTTCCTCACCGCCCGCGGCGTGCCGCGCTGGCTCGCCGCGCTGGCGTTCGTGCCGGTCGCCCTCGACGCCCGGCATGCCACGCTGGAGCACTACGTGCTGGCCGAGACGCTCTACACCACGCTCACCGCCGTGGGCCTGATGCTGCTGGCCTGGCGGCGGCCCGGCACCGGCTGGCGGACGCCGCTGCCGACCCGGGTGGCGCTGCTTGCCGGCGCCGTGCTGACCACGGCCGCACTGACCCGCACGATCGGCGTACCCGTGCTCGTGCTGGCCGGCGGCTACCTGCTCCTGCGCTGGCCCGGCTGGCGGCCGGTGCTGGCCTTCGGGCTGGTGACGGCGGTCCTGCTGGGCGGGTACGCCACCTGGTACAACGCCGCCCACGGCGTCTTCGCGCTGGGCCAGTTCCAGGGCCGCTTCCTCTACGCCCGGGTGATGACGATCGCCGAGTGCGACCGGCTGGAGCTCACCGAGCGGCAACGCACGCTGTGCGTCGACACGCCGCCGGAGCAGCGCCCGCAGCGCAACGACAGGTACGTCTGGGTCATCCGGCTGAGCCCGGCCCGGGCGCTCTACTGGGGGACGGGCAACGACGAGTTCCTCGGCGACTTCGCCAAGACCGTGATCCGCCAGCAGCCCGGCGACTACGCGCGGATGGTCGCCCGGGAGACCGGCTGGCACCTGGCCTGGCGACCCCCGCTGGAGGAGGACCAGCTCTGCCTCCGGGAACACTGGCTGCCACCGGAGCGGCCCGGCGCCGACTGCGGTCCGACGATGTACACGCCCACTCCCGGCGCGCTGGTCTCGCCGGAGCGCCGGCCGTTCCCCGCGACGGCGTGGACGAGCGCCATGCACGGGTACGGCCGGGTGGCGACGACGCCGGGCCCGCTGGTGGCGGCGTGTGTGCTGTTCGCGCTGTTCGCCGCGGTGTGGCGCTGGCGCCGGCCGGGCTGGCGCGACGCGGGCGACGCCCTGCTCTTCGCGGGGACCGGCCTGGGGGTCATCGTGCTGTCCGTCGCCACCAGCATGTTCGAGACCCGGTACGCCGTCCCGGCGGTGTACCTCGTGCCGGTGGCCGCGGTGCTGGCCGCGCACCGCCTCCGGCAGACCCGACGACCCCAGGAGTGACCCGGTGCAGCTGGAGACCGACGACATCGAGGTGACGGTGCTGCTGCCCTGCCTCAACGAGGCGGAGACGCTGGCCGTCTGCGTGCGCAAGGCCGCCGACAGCCTGGCCGCCCTGGGTGTCCGCGGCGAGGTGCTGGTCAGCGACAACGGCTCCACCGACGGCTCCCAGGAGATCGCCGAGGCCGCCGGCGCCCGGGTGGTGCACGCGCCGGTGCGCGGCTACGGCGGGGCGCTGCTGAACGGCATCGCCACGGCCCGCGGGCGCTACATCATCATGGCCGACGCGGACGACTCCTACGACCTGGCCAACCTGGAGCCGTTCGTGACGGCGCTGCGGGCCGGCCACGACCTGGTGATGGGCAACCGGTTCCGCGGCGGCATCGCGCCGGGCGCCATGCCGTTCCTGCACCGGTACCTGGGCAACCCGGTCCTCTCCCGGCTGGGGCGCTCGCTGTTCGGGCTGGGCGAGGTCCGCGACTTCCACTGTGGCATCCGCGGCTTCGCCCGCGACCGCGTGCGGGCGCTGGACCTGTGCATGCCGGGCATGGAGTTCGCCTCCGAGATGGTCGTGCGGGCGGCGCTGGCCGGCTACGACATCGTCGAGGTGCCGACCACGCTGCGCCCCGACGGCCGGAGCCGCCCGCCGCACCTGCGCACCTGGCGGGACGGCTGGCGGCACCTGCGCTTCCTGCTGGTCTTCGCGCCCCGGCAGACCGTCGTCTGGCCGGGCGCCATCCTGCTGCTGCTCGGCCTTGTCGGGACGGGCGCGCTCGTCACCGGCCCCGTCCGGATCGGGCAGGTGACGCTGGACATCAACGCCCTCGCGTACTGCTGCGCCGCGGTGCTTGTCGGTGCGCAGCTGGTGCTGTTCGGCGGCTTCGCGCAGATCTACGGGCGGGTCGAGGGCCTGGTCCGCGAGCCGCACCTGGGCCGGTGGGTCAAAGCCCTGCGGCTGGAACGCTGCATCGCCGTCGGCCTGTTGCTGGTCGCCGCCGGCGTGCTCGGCACGGTGGCGGCGGTGAGCGAGTGGGGCCGGACGGGCTTCGGCGACCTGGACCCGCGCGGCACGATCCGCCTCGTCCTGCCGTCGGCCACCGCCATCGCGCTCGGCGTCGTCGTCACGTTCTCCGGCCTGCTGGCCAGCCTGCTCACGCTGCGCGGCGTCGCCGTCACGAGGACGTCCAGCCGCGCCGACGACGTGGTGGGGGCCGGCCAGCCCGCGCCGTGAGCCGGCCCCGCCGCCCTACCGTCCTTCGCTCCTCGGCGATCCGGCGACGCGCGCTCCCGGCTCACGGGTGGAGGGGATCGCACACCAGCTCGAACACCTTGCCGTCGGGAGCGCGGAAGTGCTGCCAGAAGTAGCCGTCGCCGCCGGCCTGCTTCGTGCCCATCAGCTCGACGCCGGCTCTTTCCAGGTCGTCGATCGCCCCGTCGATATCGTCCACCAGCAGGCTCGCCACGACCTTTTCCGTGGCGAACTGCCCGGGCGGGTCCATTGCCTTCGGCCCGAAGACTTCCAGTTTGTCGCCGTTGGGGAAACGGAAGACCGTGAAGTCCGTCTGTTCGTGGTCGACGGCCAGCCCGGCCACGCCGGCGAAGAAGTCCCTCATCTGCTGATACGAGTCGGTCTTGACGCCCACCCAGGAAATCCCTCGAACCCGCACGACGCCCGCCTCCGCTCGCCCCGACGCCACCACCAACACCCTCAACCCTCAACCAACCTTCAGGTCAAGCGTCCCGCCCCCGTGATCAAGGGATCGGTGCCGGCGGGCCCGGCGTGTCCTGGCACGAATCCCTTGATCATCGGGAGAGGGGCGGGATTCGCCTACGGTGCGTTGGCGGTGCGTATACGCTGGGTTGGATTGCCCGGACGCTCGCGGGTTCGCCGACGCCGATCGAGACGAGAAGCCGTCTCTCTGCGCGGTCGCGGGACAGCGTGGACGCTTCCGCGCGGCCTGTGGTGAAGACATCGGCGCGGCCACCCTGACAGCGGGGGCTCCACTCTCAATGGGAGGAGATCGGCCATGAGCAACACCCTGACCGAGCAGAGTCTGCGTCCCACGAACGCTTCCGTGCAACAGGCGACGATGGAGGCGTTGAAGGACAGGATCGAGCCCGCCGAGGTGCAGAAGTTCCTGGACCAGATCGTCAGCGCCGGCGTGCCGTCACCGCTTGGCGCGACCGCGTCGGCGAACATCGCTGTCTGGGGGAAGGTGGAGTGCGACCCCGACGGCCAGCCCTGGACGTACGACGCCACGATCTGGGGCGGGCCCGCGTACTTCGGCACCTCAGTCGGCTTCATGTACACGGCCTACGAGTCCTGGGACGACTTCTTCCGCAGCGTGACCGGCGTCCACGTGCAGGGCATCGCCTCCGGCGGCGGCATTCTCCAGATCAACTGGTTCAACGAAAGCGGCACGCCGGTCGGCCAGTTCAACGGTGCGGCCGGCGCCATCGGTGCGCTGGAGGCGGGCGGTTCCGGCGGCTGGCAACGAAAGTAACCCGCGCCGTCTCGGGCCGTCTGCGGGGCACGCTCGCCCACCGGCGGCCCGGGTGCGACCGGCGCCCGGTCAGGCCGGGTAGGCGCGGGTCTCCGTTGCCTTGACCGCGGCCCATACCTGGGCGCCCACCGCCAGCTCCAGCTCCGCCGCCGCGGGCAGCGTGACGTCCGCGGCGACAGGTACCGGCCCGTCCAGGTGCACGCGCAGCGCGTCGCCGTGCCGCTCCACCCCGTCCACCACCGCCGGCCAGGCGTTGCGTGGGCTGCCGTCCGGCCTGGTGCGGAACAGCGCCACGGCGGCGGGCGGGAAGGCGACGAACGCCGGCCCGTCCACCGCCTCGGCCACCGCCAGCGCGAACCCGCCGGCAAGCACCACAGACGCGCCGGCGCCAGCGCCGACGCCTTCGCCGCGGTGCAGGTTCAATCCGACCAGCCGGGCGACGTACGGCGTGCGGGGCCGGCGGGTGATCTCGGCGGCGTCGCCGTCCTGCACGACCCGGCCGTCCTCCAGCACCACGATCCGGTCGGCGAGCACCATCGCGTCCAGCGGGTCGTGGGTGACCAGCACGGTAGCGCCGGTGTGGGCGGCCAGGTGGCGCCGCAGCTCCGCGCGTACGCCCAGCCGCGTGTGGGCGTCGAGGGCGGCGAGCGGCTCGTCCAGCAGCAGCAGCGCCGGCTGGACGGCCAGGGCGCGGGCCAGCGCCACCCGCTGGGCCTGCCCGCCGGAGAGCGACCGGGGGCGGCGGCCGGCCAGCTCGGCGACGCCCAGTCGGGCCAGCCAGGTGGCGGCCTCGGCGCGGGCGGCCGGCCGGGAGGCGCCGCGGCAGCGCGGCCCGAAGGCCACGTTGTCCACGGCGGACAGGTGGGGGAACAACAGGTAGTCCTGGAACACCACGCCGATCCGACGCCGCTCCGGGGGCACGAAGACGGCGGTGGCGGGGGAGTCGTAGACCTCGTCGCCCAGCGCGATCCGCCCGGTGGCCAGGGGCAGCAGCCCGGCCAGCGCCCGCAGCGCGGTGGTCTTGCCGGCGCCGTTCGGGCCGAGCAGCGCGACCACCTCGCCGGCCGGCACGGCCAGCTCCGCGTCGAGGGTGAAGCCCCCGCGCCGCACGCCTAGCGCCGCCGCCAACATGCTCAGAACGTCCACCGGTCGCGCAGGCTCGCCAGGATCGCCACCGACACGGCGAGCAGCACCAGGCTGAGCACCACGGCGGCGGCCGGGTCGGTCTCCAGCGCACCGTAGACGGCCACCGGCATCGTCTGCGTACGGCCGGGGAAGTTGCCCGCGAACGTGATCGTCGCGCCGAACTCGCCCAGCGCCCGCGCCCAGCACAGCACCGCGCCGGCGGCGACGCCCGGCGCGACCAGCGGCAGGGTGACCCGGCGGAACGCCGTCCAGCGGGACGCGCCGAGCGTCGCCGCCGCCTCCTCGTAGCGCGGGTCCGCGCCCCGCAGCGCCCCCTCGACCGCGATGACCAGAAACGGCATCGCCACGAACGCCTGCGCCAGCACCACCGCCGCCGGCGTGAACGGCAGCGACAACCCGAACCAGTCGTACAGGTGCCGGCCAAGCACCCCCCGGCGGCCCAGCACGAGCAGCAGCGCCACGCCACCCACGACGGGCGGCAGCACCAGCGGCAGCGTCACCAGCGCCCGCACCAGCCGCCGGCCCGGGACGTGCGCGCGCGCCAGCAGCCACGCCAGCGGCACGCCGAGCACCAGGCAGATCGCGGTGGCGGCGGTCGCCGTGAGCAGGGACAGCCGCAGCGCCGTCAGCACCTCCGGCCGCGCCAGCCGCGCCGGCAGCGTCGCCCACGGCGTGCGCACCAGCAGGCCGAGCAGCGGCAGCACCAGCAGCGCCAGCGCCACGAGCGCTGGCAACAACAGCATCAGCGGTACGCGGGCCCGCGTACCCTTGCGTCCGCTGGCGGCTGCGGCGGCCGGTGCGTCGCCGGCGGCGCCCACCCCCGGCGGCGGCCGGTTCGTCATCTTGAACTGCCTCATGGCACCTCGAAGCCCGCCGCCGTCAGCACGGCCCGGCCCCGCGGCGACGTGACCAGCGCGATGAAGGCGGCGCCGGCGGCGGCGTTGGCCCCCTCGCGGACGGCGACGACCGGGTAGTCGTTGACCGCCTCGGCGGCCTCGGCGAAGTCGATGCCGGTCACCTCGGCCGCGGCGGCCCGCGCGTCGGTGCGGTAGACCAGCCCGGCGTCCACCTCGCCCAGGCGGACCTTGGTCAGGGTGGCCTTGACGTCCTGTTCCAGCGTCACCGGCGTGACCCGCACCCCGGCGGCAGCGAGCGCCTTGGCTGCGGCGGCGCCGCACGGCACCTGCGCGGCGCACAGCGCCACCTTCACCCCCGGCCGGGCGAGGTCGGCGATGCCGGTGACCTTCGCGGGGTTGTCCCTGGGCACGACGATGACGAGGCGGTTGCGCGCGAAGACGCGCGGCTCGCCCACGGCGGCGCCGGCGTCGACGACCACCTTCATGGTGGCGGGGCTGGCGGCGGCGAACACGTCCGGCGGCGCGCCCGCCACGATCTGCTGGGCGAGGGTGGAGCTGGCGCCGAAGTTGAACACGACGTCGACCCCGGGGTTGGCGCGCTCGAACTCCGCGCCCAGCGCGGTGAAGGTCTCGGTCAGCGACGATGCCGCGGACACGGTGACCCGGCCGGCGTACCGGTCACCCGGGGCCGGGGTCGCCCCGCCGGCCGGGTCGTCGCCGGTGCCGCAGGCGGGCAGCAGCGCGCCGGCGGTCAGCAGGACAAGGAGCGCCAGCGTGCGCGGGGCGGGAGAGGGCGACACGGCGCGACGTTACCCGGTCGGCGTCCCGGGGGTTGGGTGGCCCGTGACACGATGGCGCTCATGGTCAGCGGCCCGGTCGCCTTCGTGCTCGGCGGCGGCGGCGTGCTCGGGGCGGTCGAGGTCGGCATGTTGCGCGCCCTGTTCCGCACGGGCATCACGCCGGATCTGGTCGTCGGCACCTCGATCGGCGCGGTGAACGGCGCGCTGGTGGCCGCCGACCCGACGGAGGCCGTCACCGACCGGTTGGTGCGGCTGTGGGCGTCCCCGGAGGCCAGCGAGGTGTACGGCGACTCGGTGGCCCGCCAGCTGCGCCGCTTCGCCGCCCGCACCCACCTGCACTCGCCGGGGCCGCTGCGCCGCCTGCTGGCCCGGGAGCTGGGCGAGGGCGCGGTGTTCGCCGACCTGCGGGTGCCGTTCCAGTGCTGCGCGGCGAGCATCGAGCGGGCGGCGGAGCACTGGTTCGTCGACGGGCCGGTGGTGCCGGCGGTGCTGGCGTCGGCGTCGGTGCCCGGCCTGCTGCCGCCCGCCGAGATCGACGGCGAGCACTTCCTGGACGGCGGGATCGTGAACTCCATCCCGGTGGGGCGCGCGGTCGAGCTGGGCGCGCGCACCGTGTTCGTGCTCCAGGTGGGCCGGATCGAACGGCCGCTGGTGCCGCCGCGCCGGCCGTGGCAGGTCGCCCAGGTGGCGTTCGAGATCGCGCGCCGGCACCGGTTCGCGCGCGAGATGGCGGCGCTGCCGCCCGGCATCGCCGTCCACGTGCTGCCCACGGGCGGCGGCGAGCCGGGTGACGACTCGCCGTGGGCGTACCGCGACATGGCGGCGATCGGCCGCCGTATCAGCCGGGCGTACACCGCCTCCCGGCGCTACCTCGCCACGGAGTTGGAGGGCACCTGATGCCGTTGCCACCGCGCTGGCTCCGCCGGTTGCTGATCGCGCCGGTGGTGGTGCTGCTGGCCGTGTTCCTGGTCACCACCCTGCCGGTGTGGCTGCTGGTGGGCGCGGCGGCGTCGCCGCTGGTGCCCGGCCGGCTGCGCCCGCTGCGCCTGCTGTGGGTGGCGACCGTGTACCTGGCGCTGAACGCGTCCGCCCTGGTGGTGATGTTCGGGTTCTGGGTGGCGGCCGGCTTCGGCTGGCGGGTGCGGGGGCCCCGGTTCCAGCGGGCGCACTACGTGCTGACCGGGTGGTTCCTGCGGGCCCTGTTCTGGCAGGCGCGCTGGACCCTGCGGCTGAGCATCGACGTGGTGGGCACCGATCCGGACACGGCGGCCCCCGGCCGGCCGGAGCTGGTGTTGTGCCGGCACGCCGGCCCGGGCGACTCGTTCATCCTCATCCACGCGCTGGTCAACTGGTTCGCCCGCGAGCCGCGCATCGTGCTCAAGGACACCCTGCAGTGGGACCCGGCGGTGGACGTGCTGCTCAACCGGCTGCCCAACCGGTTCATCGCGCCGGGCACCGCGCCCCGCGACCACCTGGAGTCGCAGGTCGGTGCGTTGGCGGCGGGCCTCGATCACAACGACGCCTTCGTGATCTTCCCGGAGGGCGGCAACTTCACCCCGCAGCGGCGGCGACGGGCGATCGAGCGGCTCCACGGGTTGGGGCTGCACGCGATGGCCGTCCGCGCGGAGCGGATGCGCAACGTGCTCGCCCCCCGGCCCGGTGGCGTGCTGGCCGCGCTCGACGCGGCGCCGGACGCGGGGGTCATCTTCGTCGCCCACACCGGACTGGACCGCATGCTCACCGTGGCGGACGTGTGGCGGGAACTGCCCATGGACAAGCGGATCGTGATGCGCTTCTGGTCGGTGCCGCCCGAGGAGGTGCCGGCCGGTCGGCAGGAGCGGATCGAGTGGCTCTACGACTGGTGGTCGCGCATCGACCGGTGGATCGAGGAGCAACAACCGCTGGCGGCCGCGGTGCCCAGCAGCGCCGGCAGTACCTAGAAGTCGGCCGGGCGGCTGGCCCGGACGGCGAGGACGACCTGCACGACGCCGGCCGCCAGCAACCAGGCGCCGGTGACCCGGACCATGGTGGCCAGCGAGATGGCGGGCCAGAACGCGAGCGCCACACCGCCGGCCACGCCGGTGGCGCCGCCGGCCACGGCGCCGTGCCGGGCCCAGCCGCCGCGGTGTCCGGTGACCGCCGCGATGACCTCGCTGACGCCGCCGGTGATCCCGACGATCCCCACGCCTGCCGCGAGCAGTTCCAGCGACGGGCTCAGGTCGCGGACGCAGACGATGCCGGCGCTGAGGTAGAGCAGCCCGGCGACGGCGGACAGGGCCCGGGCGCCCCCGCCGGACTCGCCGGGCAGCACCGACTCCGCCACCCGCAGCCCGCTGGCCACCAGCAGCCAGACGCCGAGCAGGACCGCGACGGGGGTGCCGGCCACGCCGCCGACCGCGACGCCGCGCGGCCAGCACAGCACGGCCGCGCCGAGGCCCAGGGCCGCCGCGCCGCCGAGGACCGCGAGGCGCAGCCAGGTCCGCATCTCCCGG
>DASQDS010000441.1:0-3324 GCA_035634075.1 Pilimelia sp.
CCGTCGATGTCCGGGGTGCGATCGAGGCCCATGGCGGCGCGCCGGACGGCCTCCTTCTGCGCGGCCAGGCGGCGTTGCGTCTCGCGACGGGCGGCGGCTCGGCGGGCCTGCTCTCGGCGTACCTCGGCCTGGCGGGCGGCGAGCCAGGCGGCCTCGCGCGCCTCGATCCGGCGGCGTCTGCGGTCGGCGAGGGCCCGGCTGCGCAGGTGCACCAGGTAGACGCCCAGCAGGGTGGCCGTCACCGCGAAGCCGATCCAGAAGCCGGCGCTGACCACGATCACACCGACCAACTCGATCGTGTTGAGCAGCAGCAGCGCGGCGAGGACCCGGCGGCGGCGGATCACCGCCGGGGTGTGCCGGCGGACCGGCGTGCGGCGCGCCGTCCGGCGCCCGACGCGTGGCACGACCCGCAGGCCGGGGCGCTTGCCGGCGACGTAGGGCGGGGCGGAGGCCGGCGCGGAGGCCGGTGCGGGATCACCCGCCGGGGCCGGTACGTCGGGGCGCAGCGTAACCAGGGACTGCCGTCCGTAGTTGACCGGTCGTCGTCCGGGCACGGTGCGACGTCGACGGCGGCGCTGGAGCACCCGTGCCGTCGACTGCGCCCGCTCCGCGGCCTGGCGCTCGGTGGCGTCGTACCGGCGGACCAACGCCGGCGCGAGCGCGAGCAACCCGGCAGCGGCGAGGACGGCGAGGAGCACCGAGGTCGGCACCCTCAACCCTCCCGTCAGCGTCGGCGGCAACCAGGGTTGCCGCAGCTGCGCCCGCCCGCGCGGACGGGTGCTGCAAGTCCTTAAGACCTCTGAGGTTACGGGCGAGACCTGCGGAAATTTGTGCGGCGCGCCGGGTGAGTGAGCCGCTGAAGATCATTCAGTCCTGGTACGCAGGCGGCGCCACCGGGCCAGCAGGCCGCCCTCGCCGGCGACCTCCTCGCTCGTCATCGCGTAACCGATGTGGTCCCGCCAGGCGCCGTCGATGTGCATGTACCGGGCGTGGTAGGCCTCCTCGCGGAAGCCGAGCTTCTCCACCACGCGGCGGCTCGGTGCGTTCTCCGGCCGGATGTTGAACTCGACGCGGTGCAGGCCACCGGGCCCGAAGGCGTGATCGACGGCGAGCGCCAGCGCGGTCGGGATGACCCCGCGGCCGGCCACCCGCGAGTCGACCCAGTATCCGACGTACGCGGAACTGAACGCGCGGCGCACGATGCTGCCGAGGTTGAGGTGCCCGACGAGGCGGTCCTTGCCGTCGTCGCCGCGCAGGCAGACCGCGAATGGCATGCTCTCGCCGGCCCGGGCGGCGCGGCGCATGTCGTGGTAGACGTACAGGTACGCCCGCGGCGAGTTGAGGTCGTACCACGGCCCGGGCGGCGCGGACTCCCACGGTGCCAGCCACGCCTGATTCGCGCAGCGCACCTCCGACCAGACGCGGGCGTCGCCGCGACGGTAGGGGCGCAGCAGCACCGGTCCGTCCGCCAGGACGGCGGGCCATCCGGGCGTGGACCCCAGCATTCAGCGCCTCCGGTCGAGCAACAACACATCGACGGTCGAGCCGGCCGCAGCGGTGGTCACCCGCTCGCCGAGGACGAGCAGGCCGTTGGCTTCGGCCAGGCCCGAGAGAGTGTACGGCCCGCCCGCCAACGGCTGCACCGTGTAGCCGCCGCCCCGGCGCTCGGCGACGTGCGCCGGGCGGAATTCGCGCAGCCCGCCGGGTGATGCGACGGTCTCCAACAGGTGCGCCCGCACGCTGGGGCGAAACACCGGCTCGGAGCCGGCCAGCAACTGGATCACGGGCCGGGCCAGCACCTCGAAGCCGATCAGGGCGGCGCCCGGCTCACCGGGCAGGCAGACGACGGGCACCTCCTCGCCGCCGACCGTGCCGAAGCCCAGCGACGTGCCGGGGCACAGCGCCACGTCGGTGAACTCCACCGCGCCGCGGCCGTTGTCCCGCCGGGACAGCACCCGGCGCAGCATGTCGCCGGGTCCCGTGCCGGTGCCGCCGGTGGTGATGATCAGGTCGGCCCGCAGCGTCTGGTCCTCGAGGAGCCCCCGCAGCCCCTCGGGGTCGTCGTCGCAGATCCCGATCCGGTACGCGAGCGCGCCGGCCTCGACCGCGGCGGCGGTCAGCGCGTGCGAGTTGGCGTCCACCACCTGCCCCGGCTGGCTGGGCCGGCCCACGTCGACCAGCTCGTCGCCGGTGGCCACCACCACCACCCGCGGACTGGGCCGGACCACCACGTGCCCGATGCCCGACGCCGCGAACACGGCCACCATGGCCGGCGTGACGTACGCCCCGGCGGAGGCCAGTACCTGCCCGACGGGCAGCTCGTCACCGGTGCGGCGCAGGCCGGAGCCGCGCTTCGGGGCGTGGTAGATCTCCACGGTGGCCATCCCCTGGTCCGTCCAGTGGCTGGGCACCACCACGTCGGCGCCGATCGGCAGCGGCGACCCGGCCGCCACCGAGAAGCAGGTCCCCGGGGTCAGCCGGACCGGCCGCCAGCTTGCGGCGCCGAGGTCGCCGACGACGTTGAGCCGGACCGGGCGGGGATCGTGGAAGGAGTTGAACGCCGGGTGCGAGCCGGCCCGGCCGGCCGCGGCGATGTCCTCCCAGCGGGCCGCGTACCCGTCGATCGCCGCCTGGTCGAAGGCCGGGAACGGGTGAGGGGCCACCACGTCGCCGGCCAGCACGTTGCCGTGCGCCTGGGTCAGGTCGAGGTCGAGCGGAGGCAGCGCCCGTAACCTGCGCAGCACGCTGCCCAGGTATTCGGCGAGGGGCATCAGCTCGTTGGCGGCCGCCTCGGCATCGGCCGTCGCGGTCATCGAGAGAAACCTCCCCCGACGAACTCGCTCAGCCACTGCCGGAACTCGACGCCGAGGTCCTCGCGCTGGGCCGCGATCTGCACGACGGCCTGCAGGTAACCCAGCGGCATGCCGGTGTCGTACCGGTGACCGCGGTAGACGATGCCGTGCACCGGCGTGCCGTCGGCGAGCAACGCGGCCATCGCATCGGTGAGCTGGATCTCGCCGCCGCTGCCGGGCTTGGTGTCCTGGATCGCCTCGAAGATCGACGCCGGCAGGATGTAGCGGCCGAGCACCGCGAGGTTGCTGGGCGAGTCCTCGGGCTTCGGCTTCTCGACCAGGCCGGTGACCCGGACGACGTCGGGGCCGAGGTCGTCGTCGGCGGGGCTGACCGACGCGATCCCGTACCGGCTGGTCTCCTCCGGCTCGACCTCCATGAAGGCCAGCACGATGCCGCCGGTCCGGGCCTGCAGGTCGAGCATGGCCGGCAGCAGCGGCTGATCCTCGTCGACGAACTCGTCGCCGAGCAGGA
>DASQDS010000442.1:0-11414 GCA_035634075.1 Pilimelia sp.
GGCCGGTTACCACCTCACGGCGGTAGGCGGGTTCGATCGGACGGCGACCGCGCTCGCGGTCGGCGCCGGCGCCCTGCTGGCGGTCCGGGAGGCGCTCGCCGCGGGGGACATCCGGCGGTACGCCCGTCGGCTGGCCGGCCAGGAGGCGCACTTCCGCTCGCTGGTGGCGGGCGCGGGCGACCTGATCCTGGTGCTGGACGACGATCTGGTGGTGCGCTGGCAGTCGCCGGCGGCCGCCCGCCTGTTCGGTCTGTCCGACCAGGACGTTGTGGGCCGGCCGCTGGCGGCGCTGCTGCACCCCGACGACGCGGCCGCGGCCGGTGGCACCCTCACGGCCGTGCTGGCGCCGCCCGAGTCGGTCGACCGGCCGGCGGACGGGCCGCCGCCGCCCCCGGCGTTGCTGCGGGCCCGGCTGCGGGACGGCTTCGGGCAGTGGCGGGACACCGAGTCCACCGTCAGCGACCAGCGTGCCGTGCCCGAGGTCGGGGCACTCGTGCTGCACCTGCGCGACGTGGGCGACCGCCGGCGGCTGGAGCGCACCCTGCACCGGATGGCCGCCACCGACCAGCTCACCGCCCTGCCGAACAGGGCGGAGCTGATGCGGGCGCTGGCCGAGCGGCGGGCGGCGGGGGCCGTCGGCGCGCTGCTGACCGTGGACCTGTCGGGCCTCACCGGGGTCAACGAGGAGCGCGGCCGGGAGGTCGGTGACGTGCTGCTCGTCGAGGCCGCCCAGCGGCTGCGGGCCGTGCTGGGCCCGCAGGACGTGGCGGCGCGGCTGGCCGGCGACGAGTTCGGCGTGGTCACGGCCGCGGGCCCGGTCCCGGCGTACGCGCTCGGGGCGCGGCTGCTGGCGGAGCTGACCCGGCCGTACGAGCTGCCGGACGGGATGGTCACCCTGCAGGCCAGCGTCGGGATGGCGGAGCTGGGCGAGGGCGACGGCGCCGCCGACGTGCTGCGCCGGGCGGACCTGGCCCGGCGCCGGGCGCGCCAGCTCGGCCGGGACCGGCTGGAGTGGTACGACGTGGGCCTGGAGGAGCAGCTCGTCCGCCGGATGGACATCGAGCGCGAGCTGACCGGGGCGATCCCGCGGGGCGAGCTGGACCTGGCCTTCCAGCCGGTGGTGCACCTGCTGGACCGCCGGCCGGCGGGCGTGGAGGCCTTCCTGCGCTGGCGCAGCCCGCGACTCGGCACCGTGCTGCCCGCCGAGTTCATCCCGGTCGCCGAGGACATGGGGGTGGCGGCCGAGGTCGCCGACTGGGTCCTGGCCACCGGTTGCCGGCACCTGGCGACGTGGTTGGCGGGCGGCAACGACGTCTGGCTCGCGGTCAACATGTCACCGCGCCAACTGATCGCCCCGGACGCGGTGGCCCGGGTCGGCGCGGCGCTGGCCGCGTACCGGGTGCCGCCGGAGCGGCTCGTCGTGGAGGTCGCCGAGGCGCGGCTCGCCGGCGACCTGCCCGCGGTGATGACGCAGCTGGCGGCGTTGCGGGCGCTGGGCGTCCGGACGGCCCTGGACAATTTCGGCGCCGGCCAGGCGTCGCTGGCGCAGCTGCGCCGGCTGCCGATCGACATTCTCAAGATCGACGGCGCGCTGGTCGCCGAGCCGGTCGACCGCAGCGGCCCCGACCAGCCGCTCGTGGACGTCGTGGTGAGCCTCGGCCGCCGGCTCGGGCTGGAACTCGTGGCCGAGGGACTGGAGACCGAGGAGGGCCTCACCGAGGCGCTGAGCGCGGGCTGCCGGCTCGGCCAGGGCTACGTGCTCAACCGGCCGGTCCCGGCCGAGCACCTCGAGGCCTACCTGGAGAACTTCCGCGCGCCGTCGTTCTAGGAACGGGCGAGGGCGCCGCCACCGCGGTGGCGGCGCCCACGCCGTCGCGCCAGCGGTCAGGGGGTGGGGGACCAGCCCGGCATCGGGTACGCGGACAGCAGGTCCCGGACCTCCCCGGCGATGCGCTCCAGCGCCGGCTCGTCGTCCTTGACGGCAGCTGTCACGGCGTCGTCCAGCCACGTCGCGACCTGCGGCATGTGCTCCTCGGTGAGGCCCCGCGTCGTCAGCGCGGCGGTGCCCAGCCGGATGCCGGACGGGTCGAAGGGCTTGCGGGTGTCGTACGGGACCGTGTTGTAGTTCAGCTCGATCCCGGCCCGGTCCAGGGCCTTGGCGGCGGGCTTGCCGCCGATCCCCTTGCCGGTGAGGTCCGCCAGGATGAGGTGGTTGTCGGTGCCGCCGGAGACCAGCTCGAAGCCGCGCTCCAGCAGCGCCGCCGCCAGCGCCCGGGCGTTGGCCACGATCTGGGCCGCGTACGCGCGGAAGGCCGGCTCGGCGGCCTCCTTCAGCGCCACCGCGATGGCCGCGGTGGTGTGGTTGTGCGGGCCGCCCTGCAGGCCGGGGAACACGGCCTTGTCCACGGCGGAGGCGCGCGCGGCCGTCGACATGATCATGGCGCCGCGCGGGCCGCGCAGGGTCTTGTGCGTGGTGGTGGTGATGACGTCGGCGTGCCCGGCCGGCGACGGGTGCGCGCCGCCGGCGATCAGGCCGGCGATGTGCGCGATGTCCGCGACCAGCACGGCGCCCACCTCGCGGGCGATCTGCGCGTACGCGGCGAAGTCGATGGTGCGCGGGATCGCCGTCCCGCCGCAGAAGATCACCTTCGGCTGCTCGCGCCGGGCCAGGTCACGGACCTCGTCGAAGTCCACCAGCCCGGTCGCGCGGTCGACGCCGTACTGGACCGAGCGGAACCACTTGCCGGTCGCGGAGACCGACCAGCCGTGGGTCAGGTGGCCGCCCATCGGCAGCGCCATCCCCATCACCGTGTCACCGGGGGAGAGGAAGGCGAGGTAGACCGCCAGGTTCGCCGGGGAGCCGGAGTACGGCTGGACGTTGGCGTGCTCGACGCCGAACAGCGCCTTCGCGCGCTCGACCGCCAGCCGCTCGACGGGGTCGATGACCTGCTGGCCCTCGTAGTACCGGCGGCCCGCGTACCCCTCGGAGTACTTGTTCGTCAGGACGGACCCGGTCGCCTCCATGACGGCGGCCGACACGTAGTTCTCCGAGGCGATGAGCCGCAGCGCGTCGTGCTGCCGGCGGGCCTCGCTCTGGACCAGCTCGGCGAGCTGCGGGTCCGTCTGGGTGAGGTGCGGGATCGGGGGCTGGTGCATGCGGGGTCCTCTGCGGAAGGTGGCGGAATCGACGGTGCACCCAGGCGCGCGGTGCACGGTCTTCGGTCGCTCCCCGGTGGTCTGTTCCACCTGCTGCGCCAGTCGCGAGACTCGGCCGCCATCGTAGCCGAAGCCCGGCGGCCGGTCCGGTTCACCGCACGGTGTCGGGGGCCTCCGCCAGGCGGGCGGTGTCGCGGGCGGCGGGCACGGTCGCCGTGGCGACGGTGCGCGGGGGGGCGGTGCTGGCCCGGGGCGTCAGCCGGGCCGCCGCGTCCTGGTAGTCCGCCGTCCGCCCGCCGGCGATGGCGGTGAGCAGCTGGCGCGCGGCGTGCGCCCCGTAGGCGGGGATGTCCCGGCTCAGCGCGGTGAGCGGCGGGTGGGTGAGCTGGCACAGCGGCGAGTCGTCCCAGGCGACGATGGACAGGTCGGCGGGGACCGTGAGCCCCATCTCCTGGGCCACCGACAACCCGGCGATGGCCATCACGTCGTTGTCGTACACGATCGCTGTCGGCCGGTCGTCGGTGCCGAGCAGGCGGCGGGTCGCCCGGGCGCCCTCCTCGCCGCTGTAGTCGGACGGCACGGTGACCCCGGAGCCGAGCCCAAGGCGGCTGCAGACCGCGGCGAACGCCTCCGTCCGGATGTCGGTGTGGCGCAGTTCCGGCAGCCCGCCCACCCGGGCGATGCGCCGGTGGCCCAGGCCGTAGAGGTACTCCACCGTCTCGGCGAGGGCGGCGGAGTCGTCGGACCAGACCGCCGGCAGCTGCCCCGTGCCGATGGGGAAGCCGATGACCACGGCCGGCAGGGCCAGTTCCTCGAGTACGGGGACCCGGCGGTCGTCGATGCGCAGGTCGCAGACGAACACCCCGTCGACCCGCCGCTCGCCCCACCAGCGTCGGTACACCGCGATCTCCGCGTCGGGGTCCGCCACCACCTGGAGCGTGAGCGCGTAGGAGCGGGCGGACAGCTCGGCCTCCACGCCGCTGATGAGCTCCATGAAGAACGGTTCGATGCCGAGGATGCGGGCCGGGCGGCAGAGGGCCAGGCCGACGGCGTGGGCGGCGGCACCGGAGAGCGCCCGGGCCGCGCTGCTCGGCTTGAACCCGATCTCGTCGGCGATCGCCATGATGCGCTGCCGGGTGGCCGCGGACACCCCGGGCTGGCCGTTCAACGCGTACGACACGGCGCCCTTGGACACGCCGGCCCGGCGCGCGACGTCCGCGATGGTGGGGCGCTTCACGGCCGCTCCTTCCTGACGGTGGGCGTCGTCTCCCGGGTGGGCGTCGTCGCGGTGGCCGCCGCGCCGGGTGGCGGAGCGGCAGGCGTCCAGTATGCGCGGCTCGAGGTATTGATCAAGACGAGTCGGTGGACCGATTATGCCCGATGCGCCGATGCGCGTCCGCAACCGGTCCCTCACTCACCGCTGCCGGCCCCGAGGCCGAAATTGGTCCCATGTATTACGGGTTGGCCACGGCGTTAACGCGTCATTGACAGTGCCCGGGGGCGGTCGTACGTTGTGGGTCCTTATCCGGTTCAGTCGACGCTCCTCAGTTTGTGGGAGCGTTCCCAGTTTTTATGGCGGAGGATGGCATGGAACGGTCTCGCTCCCGGTGGATCCGGGCGGCAGCCGTGGGCGCGGTCAGCGCCCTGTTGCTCACGGCTTGTAGTGGTCGGGACACGGGCGGCGGCGACACGGACTCCGGCGGTCCGGTGAACCTCAAGATCGCCTTCTGGGGCGACTTCGGCTTGGACGAGCTGAAGAGCAAGTACGAGTCCGACAACCCGAACGTGAAGATCACGCTCAACTCGGGCGAGTACAACGCCCAGCACGAGGACCTGCAGAAGAAGCTCATCGCCGGCTCGGGTGCGGCCGACATCGCCGCGATCGACGAGGGCTTCGTGATCCAGTTCCGCGGCCAGGCGGACAAGTTCGTGAACCTGCTGGACAAGGGCGCGAGCAAGTACGAGGACAAGTACCTCCCCTGGAAGTGGAAGCAGACCCTCACGCCCGACGGCAAGTCGCAGATCGGTCTCGGCACCGACGTCGGCGGCCTGGCGATGTGCTACCGCACCGACCTGTTCAAGGCGGCCGGCCTGCCCACCGAGCGGGACGCGGTCTCCGCGCTCTGGCCGAGCTGGGACAAGTTCGTCGAGGTCGGGCAGCAGTACACCGCCAAGACGAAGAAGAAGTTCATCGACGCCGGTACGAACCTGTTCAACCCGGTGCTCGGCCAGCAGCCCGTCGGCTTCTACGACGAGAGCGAGAAGCTGCAGATGGAGGGTGGCCCGAAGGTCGCCTTCGACGTCACCATGAAGGCCATCAACGCCAAGCTGTCGGCGAACCTGGCCGCCTTCTCCCCCGAGTGGAACTCCGGCTTCGTGAAGGGCAACTTCGCCGTGCTGGCGTGCCCCGCGTGGATGCAGGGCCACATCCGCAACACCGCGCCCGGCACCAAGGGCAAGTGGGACATCGCCGCGGTTCCCGGCGGCGGCGGCAACTGGGGCGGCTCGTTCCTGACCGTTCCGAAGCAGGGCAAGAACGTTGACGAGGCGTACAAGTTCCTGGAGTGGCTGGTCCAGCCGGAGCAGCAGATCGAGATCTTCAAGAAGGTCGGCAACCTGCCCTCGCAGCCGGACCTCTACAAGGATCCCGCGATCATGGACTTCAAGAACGACTTCTTCAGCAACGCCCCGTCGGGCCAGATCTTCTCCGCCGCGGCCGAGAAGCTGACCCCGCAGTACCTGGGCAAGAAGAACGGCCCGACCCGCGTGGCCGTCGAGAACGTCATCAACCGCGTCCAGCAGGGCAGCCTCAAGCCCGATGCGGCGTGGGCCGAGGCGGTCAAGGAAGCCGAGAAGGCCTCGAAGGCCTAAGTACGTCACTGGTGGTGGGGTGGCGGGGTGGGCGCCGGCGTTACATAGGCGCCCACCCCGCCCGGCCGCGCCACGGCCTTCTGTCAGCCCGGATCGGAAAGAGGTAGCCATGTCCACGCGCGCCGCCCCGGCGCCGCCGGCGCCCGACCGCGCCGGCGGCGGCCCGCCCCACCAGCCACGGCACGGCCAGCGAACCCCGCTGACCCTGCGCCACCGCCTGTACCGCTTCGACATGAAGTTCATGCCGTACGTACTGATCTCGCCCTTCTTCGTCCTCTTCGGCATCTTCGGGCTGTTCCCCCTGGTGTTCAACGGCGTCGTGGCCCTGCGCAACTGGCGGCTGGACGACCCGACGCTGACCGGCTGGGCCGGCTTCGAAAACTTCAGCCGGCTGCTGGACGACAGCGACTTCTGGAACGCGCTGCTGAACACCTTCGGCATCTTCGTCCTCTCGACGATCCCGCAGCTGATCATCGCGTTGGTCATCGCCAACGCCCTCAACCGCAAGCTGCGCGCCCAGACCTGGTGGCGGGTGGGCATCCTGCTGCCGTACATCACGCCGGTGGCGGCCTCCACGCTGGTCTTCGCCACCTTCTTCGCGACGGACACCGGCATGGCGAACTGGGTGCTCGGCCTGTTCGGCATCGGCGAGACGGACCCGATCAACTGGCGGGCCAGCAAGTCGGCGGCGTGGACGGCCATCGCCACAATGGTCAACTGGAAGTGGATCGGCTACAACGCCCTGCTGTACCTGGCGGCCATGCAGGCCGTGCCGCGCGACGTGTACGAGGCCGCGGCGATCGACGGCGCCGGGCCGTGGCGCCAGCTCTGGCGCATCACGGTTCCGATGATCCAGCCCGTGGTGATCTTCACCGTCGTGCTCGCCACGATCGGTAACCTGCAGCTCTTCACCGAGCCGATGCTCTTCGAGCCGAACGCGCAGGCCGCGACCGGCGGCGCGAACGGCGAGTGGCAGACGATCGCCCAGCTGATCTACAAGGTCGGTTGGAAGGACTTGAACCTCGGGTACGCGGCCGCGATGTCCTGGGCGCTGTTCCTGATCATCGTCGTGGTGGCCACGATCAACGCCTTCCTCACCAACCGCCTGGGCGGTGGCAAGCGATGAGTGAGCACTGCGGGCCCCGCACCGCGCAGTCGGGATTGGAAGGTGTGACACCGTGAGTGCCGTAACGACCCACGCTCGGCGGCAGACGGCCACGCCGGCGGTCGCCGGGACGAAGCGCCGCAAGGCGGCCCTGCTCGGCCGGGCCCCCGGCGACACGCCGGGCACCCTCTGGACGTACCTGTTCCTGCTCCTGGTCATCGCCGGCTCGGCGTTCCCGCTGTACTGGATGTTCGTCATCGCGACGGGCACCGACGCGGACCTCGCGAACGTGCCGCCGAAGGTGGTGCCGGGCAGCCAGCTGCTGACCAACCTGGAGGAGGTCTTCACCCTCCAGGACGTCTACTTCACGGCCTCGCTGGTCAACAGCCTGATCGTGTCCACCGTCATCACGGTGTCGGTGCTGTTCTTCTGCTCCATCGCCGGGTTCGCGTTCGCCAAGCTGCGCTTCCGCGGCCGGAACGCGCTGATGGTGACGGTCATCCTCACGCTGACCGTGCCCAACCAGCTCGGCGTGGTGGCGCTGTACATCCTCATGGGCTACATGCCCGGCGAGGGCGGCTGGAACGGCACGCTGCTCGCGGTCATCGTGCCCGGCCTGGTCACGGCGTTCGGCGTGTTCTACATGCGGCAGTTCATCGTCGGGTCCGTCCCGGACGAGCTGATCGAGTCGGGCCGGGTCGACGGCGCCACCACCATGCGGATGTACTGGAGCATCGTCCTGCCGGCCATCCGGCCGGCGCTGGCGGTGCTCGGGCTGCTCAGCTTCGTGACGGCGTGGAACGACTTCCAGTGGCCGCTGATCACTCTGGGCGGCACCGACTTCCCGACCTCGATGGTGGCGCTCTCCGACCTGGCCAGCGGCAACTACGTGCTGTACCGCCGGGTGCTGGCCGGGGCGTTCGTGGCCACCGTCCCGCTCCTGCTGCTGCTGTTCGTCGGTGGCCGGCAGATCGTCCGAGGAATCATGGAAGGCGCAGTCAAGTCGTGATCGACAGCAATGCCGACGGGGGCAGGTCCGTGAGGCTTGGAACGTTGCACGGTGGTTGGACGCTCGTGCCCGCGCCGGGGGCGGAGGTCCCCGACGCGGTACGCGAGGCCGGCCCGGTGCCGGCCACCGTGCCGGGCTGTGTGCACACCGACCTGCTCGCCGCCGGGCTCATCGCGGATCCCTACCTGGACGCCAACGAGACGGGCATCGCCTGGATCGGCCGGGCCGACTGGATCTACGAGACGACGTTCGACCGGGTCGGCCCGGGAGCATCCCGGGCCGACCTGGTGTTCGCCGGCCTCGACACGGTCGCCACGGTCACCCTCAACGACGTCGAGCTGGGCCGCACGCAGAACATGCACCGCAGCTACCGGTTCGACGTCACCGGGGTGCTGCGCGCGCACGGCAACGTCCTGCGGGTCCGCTTCGGCTCGGCGTACGACTACGCCGAGGCCCTTCGCGACGAGGTGGGGGAGCGGCCCAACGCCTACCCGGAGCCGTTCAACTTCATCCGGAAGATGGCCTGCAACTTCGGCTGGGACTGGGGCCCGACCCTGGTCACGGCCGGGATCTGGCGGCCCGTCACGGTGCACGAGTGGGAGACCGCGCGGTTCGACACCGTGCGCCCGGTCGTCACGGTCGAGGGCGACACGGGGTGCGTGCAGCTGCACGTCGAGGTGGCACGGGCGGCGGACGAGCCGCTCGTGCTGACCGCCGCCGTCGGCTCGACGCTCTCCCGGGTCGAGATCCCCGCCGGTCAGCGGGGTGCCACGCTGACCGTCGCCGTGCCGGACGTTCGGCGGTGGTGGCCGCGCGGCTACGGCGACCAGCCGCGCTACGACGTCGACGTCACCCTCACCGCCGCCTCCGGTGCCGAGCTGGATTCCTGGCACCGGCGCATCGGCTTCCGTGACCTGCGGCTGGACACCACGGTCGACGCCGCGGGCCGGGCCTTCACCATCGTGGTGAACGACGTGCCGATCTCGGTGCGGGGGGCGAACTGGATCCCCGACGACGCGTTCCCCACCCGGGTCACCCGGGAGCGGTACGCCGCCCGCTTCGCGCAGGCGTGCGAGGCCAACCTCAACTTCCTCCGGGTGTGGGGCGGCGGCATCTACGAGGCCGAGGACTTCTACGACCTCGCCGACGAAATGGGCCTGCTGGTCGAGCAGGACTTCCTGTTCGCCTGCGCCGCCTACCCGGAGGAGGAGCCGCTGCACTCGGAGATCGCGGCCGAGGCCCGGGAGAACGTGGTGCGGCTCGCGCACCACCCGAGCCTGGTGATGTGGGTCGGCAACAACGAGAACATCTGGGGCTGGCACGACTGGGGCTGGCCGGCGGTGCTGGCGGGCCGGTCCTGGGGCGCCGGCTACTACCACGACACGCTGCCCGGCATCGTGTGGCAGCTCGACCCCACGCGGCCGTACTGGCCGGGGAGCCCGTACTCGGGCAACCCGTACGTGCACCCCAACGAGCCGGAGCAGGGCTCGATGCACATCTGGGACGTGTGGAACACCGACGACTACACCCGCTACCTGGACTACCGGCCGCGCTTCGTGGCGGAGTTCGGCTACCAGGCACCGCCGGCGTACGCGACCCTGCGGCGGGCCCTGTCGGACGACCCGCTGGCGCCGAACTCGCCCGGCATGGCCCACCACCAGAAGGCGATCGACGGCGACGTCAAGCTGAGCCGCGGCCTCGTGGCGCACCTGCCCGAGCCGCGCGACTTCGACGACTGGCACTACCTGACCCAGGTGAACCAGGCGCGGGCCATCACGCTCGGGGTGGAGCATTTCCGCTCGCTGAGCCCGCACTGCATGGGCACCGTCGTCTGGCAGCTGAACGACTGCTGGCCGGTCACGTCGTGGGCGGCCGTGGACGGCGACGGGCGGCGCAAGCCTTTGTGGTACGCGCTGCGCCGGATCTACGCCGACCGGCTCCTCACGGTGCAGGCCGCTGAGGGTGGCGGCCTGGCGCTCGTCGGGGTCAACGACGGTGCCGCGCCGTGGACGGCGCGCGTCGAGGTGGCCCGGCTGTCGCTGACCGGCGAGGCGCGGGCGAAGACCACCGTCGAGCTGGCCGTGCCGGCCCGCACGGCGGTCACCCTTCCGCTGCCGGCGGACGTGGCGACACCCGACGACGCGCGGGCCGAGGTGCTGCTCGCCCAGGTCGCCGACGCGGGGCCGGGCGACGACGGCCGGGCCTGGTGGTTCTTCGCCGAGGACAAGGACCTGGCGTTCCCGCCGGCCCGGTTCGACGCGGACGTGGCACCTGCCGGCGCGGGTGCGGGCGCCGACGACCTGCGGGTCACGGTGACCGCCCACACGGTGCTGCGGGACTTGACCCTGTTCCCGGACCGGGTGGCGCCGTCGGCCACCGTGGACCGGGCCCTGGTCAACCTGCTCCCGGGCGAGTCGGTGACGTTCACGGTGTCCGGTGTGGGCGCGGCAGACCGGGCGGCCCTGACCAGCCGGCCCGTGCTGCGGTGCGTCAACGACATCGGGGCCGGCTGACGGTGAACGGTTCCGGCGCGGCGCCAGGCGTGGGCACCACCGGCACGGCAGTTGCCGCCGGTGAGCCGGTGTTGGCGGTCGACGTCGGCGGGACCAAGCTGGCCGCTGCGCTCGTCGACCCGGACGGCACGATCTGGGCCCGCCGGACCGTCGCGACGCCGGCCGGCGGGAGTGAGCCGGCCGTGTCGGCGGCCCTGGCCGAGGTGGTCCGCGGCGTCGCCGCGGCGGCGCCCGGGTCGGGGCCGGTCGCCGTCGGCATCGGCTCCGCCGGGCCGCTCGACCCCGAAGCCGGGACGGTGAGCCCGGTGAACATCCCGGCCTGGCGCGGGTACGACATCGTGGCGGCGGTCCGGGGGCTGCTGCCCGGTCGCCCGGTGTTCCTCGCCGGGGACGGCCACTGCATGGCGCTCGGCGAGCACTGGCGGGGAGCGGCCGCCGGATCGCCGGCGCTGCTGGGCATGGTGGTGTCGACAGGTGTCGGTGGCGGCGTCGTCCTCGACGGGCGCGTGCTGTCCGGGCGGACGGGCAACGCCGGCCACATCGGCCACGTCGTTGTGGACATCAACGGGCCCGACTGCCCGTGCGGCGGCCGAGGCTGCGTCGAGGCGCTGGCCAGCGGCCCGGCGATGGTGCGCTGGGCGCTCGCGCACGGCTGGTCCCCGGGCGACCGCCCGGCGGACGGCCGCAGCCTGGCGGACGACGCCCGCGCCGGCCATCCGGTGCCCGCGGCGGCGTTCGCCCGCGCCGGGACGGCGGTCGG